>NZ_DDAH01000268.1:2900-3517 GCF_002333245.1 Acinetobacter sp. UBA2063 | reverse complement strand
GCGTTCTTGTCCTGAATTTGTTGTCGAAAACTAGCTCCCATTAACATTGACATGCATATAAAAGTGAAAAACTGAACTGCTTGTAATGGGGCAGGAGAATTAAAGGCACTTAGCAAGATGTAAGTGCCTGAATTAGTTATTCAGTCACTTCAACAGTAACGCTGTAGGTATAACTTTGGGCCACAGGTGGCTTGGTATTGTCATTACCAGCTTCTGGATAAGTTGCCGTGATTAAGTAAATACCTGGTTCATTGAATTTAACCTCAACTTCACCTTTTGCATTGGTTTTTACATGCGGCTGCTCGCGTTTGGCATTTGGCTGATAGCTGTCCGCACCTTTAAATACATCAACCTCAAGGTTTGGAACTGGTTTGCCATCAAGCAAAACCTGTGCTTTCAATGATTCGCCAGCATATAGCTCATTTGGATGGGTTAGAAACTTGAACTCAAAACCTTTATTGGTCACTGCTGGAACAGGACTAGGCTTGCCCTTGGTCACAAAACTTTCAGCAATATAGGTATTGATGGTTTGTGCCGTTTTCGCATTGGCTGGAATCTGGTCTTCAGCAATGAAGCGTGGTGGCTGATTTGCTGGCGCCTGCTGAGGTGCCTTTTGT
>NZ_DDAH01000268.1:0-2743 GCF_002333245.1 Acinetobacter sp. UBA2063 | reverse complement strand
TGAGGTGCCTTTTGTTCTGGATTGTCCCGCTTCTCTGGGTTGGCAGCCTGTGGTGGCATTGCATTCATATTTGCAGGACGGGGTGCGCGAACACGTAACCAACGACCATCAATCAGGGCATATTTGCTTGGCATCCCTGCCGCATCCTGAGTACGAATACGGTAAGTCCCTTCAGTCGACAGGTTAAATTCACCAATGTTGAATTTTTTTAACTCTGCTGCTGGGTTAATGGTTTCCGTTTTGCCATCTGGTGCTGTGACTTGGTAAGTAGTTTTAAAGTTACGGCTTGCCACGAAAAATTTTTCTACAGTAATTCCGCTTTGGAAACTTACATTGTCAGATTTGCTGTCAAATACTTCTGGTAATAAAAAAGGGCTGGCGGTATGGGCAAAGCCAAGGGTCGGCAGGGCAGCAAGTAAGGCAAGACCAAGCAAATGGCGCATAGAAAGAATTCCTAAATAATTAAACAAGATGCAAAAGAATTACTACAATTTACTTGATAACGAGTATCAGTTGCAATATTATTTCGATAAATTTTTACTCATTGTGCCGCCTGCTCAGGCATTCTGACTTAAAAATATTTCGCCTGTTTATGATTATTTAAAACTGTGAGGAAGTTATTGATTTTACTTAAAAATCAACATTATTTCTTTGCATGGCCTTAAATTGTAAACCTGAACAGGAATTCAGATAAAGTTAGTCATTTGCCATAAATCTTTCCAGTACGTTGATTTAGGCAAATCCTAGAGAATGGAACCCTGCGTATGTCATCAACTCAACTTTTTCGCCCAGTTCAGATAATCTTCCGTTTATCACCGTTGATGGCAGCCTTGGCTGTATTTATCTCGCCAATCACGGCAGTTCAAGCAGACGAAACAACCACAACTATAAATAAGCTGGAAGCACCTGTTCAGTTACCAAGCTATCGTTTTCATCAGGACCATGTTTTAGGAACCTCTTTAGATGTTGTGGTCACCACAGCAAACCAGAAAGATGCGGAAAAGGCCTTAGAGGCAATCCAGACTGAAATTGCCCGACTTGACCAGATTTTATCGGTTTGGCGTGATGACAGTGAAATTAGCCAACTGAACCGTGAACAAAAGATTTCGGCTTCATCAGAGCTGTATGATGTGATTGCAGCCTGTGAGCAATGGCGCAGTGCAACCTGTGGTGGCTTTGACGCACGTTTAGGTCAACTGATCAGCCTGTGGGAAAACAGCAATCAGGTGCAAAAGCTAGATGACCAGACGCAGGAAGCACTACTACAACAGCTAAAAACACAAAGTATTGAGCTAAATCCACAGACCAAACAAATTACGCTGGCTCCAGCCATTAAGGTGGCTCCAGATGCCTATGCAAAAGGCTATGTGATTGACCGTGCCTTGGTTGCGGCGCAGCAGGCTGTTCCACATTTGCAGGGTATCCTGATTGATATTGGTGGTGATATGCGTGTTTGGGGACAATCTCCACAACAGGCAGGCTGGAAAATTGGTATCCAGAATCCAAATGAACGTTTTGATAATGCCGCACCAGCACAGGTTCTCAATGTTAAGGATCAGGCTGTGGCATTTAGTGGTCAGGGTTATCGTGATCTTGCGGGACAATCTCATCTACTTAACCCGCAGACAGGTCAGCCTGTGCAAACAGTGGAACAGTGTGTGGTTGTGGGGCAATGCGCCGCTGATGCCGATGCCTTGGCAACCGCTTTAACTGCAATGCCTGCACATGAGGGAATTCAGTTGATTGAACAACTGGTGGGATATGAGGCGCAACTGGTCAGCACGGATGGTATACAGTATCAAAGTTCGGGCTGGTCAACACTGTTAGATGCCAATCAGCCAGCCATCATGCGCCATGTTGCGGCAGGTGGAGCGGCAACCGCATGGCCAAAAGGCTATCAGGCACAGATTGAAGTCAATATTCCAAAAATTGCGGTAGACAACTATCGTGCGCCGTATGTATCGGTATGGGTGACAGATGCCAATAAAAAACTGGTCCGTACCATTGCGGTTTGGGGTAAGGATGAAAAATGGATCAACTCCAACTATGTTTGGTGGCGCCGTTATGGCCGTCAAATGCCGAACCTGGATGCAGTGGCGAAGCCCTCACGTCAACCTGGTCAATATAAATTGGCCTGGGATGGCAAGGATGAACAGGGCAAGGCTGTGAATGCGGGTAAATATCTGATTCATATCGAAACCTCACGTGAGCATGGTGACCACTCTTATCAAACCATTGAGTTGGATGTTGCACCAAAAACCGCCACCCAAACGCTTCCTGCGCAGGCAGAAATTGGTATTGTTAAATTAAAGTTCCAACGTGGTGCTTAATTTAATTCCTTCCTGAATCCATGAGAGGCTTGTCTCTTGTATCAACGCCGTGATTTTTACCGCCATGCACGTTATGTGCATGGCTGGCTTTCTGCCTTTGCCTTTATTGTCCTGCTTTTCTTCTCCGCCACAGGGTTGTTACTGAACCATCCTGAATGGTTTAGCACCTCTAATCAGGAACAGACAGTCAAGCTTGACTTGCCTGAAAGTTTTGTTGAGACCGTTCAACAGCAGGAAAACCCCAGTCAAACTATCCTTGACTATGTACGTGAAAAACATTCGCTGGTTGGTCGCTATAAGAGTAGTGAGATACTGGATGGTGAGGTAATGATTCGTCTGGAAAGTCCAGCAGGCTCAACCGATGTGTGGGCGTTGCTCGATACAGGTGAGGTTGAGATCACGCAAAAACCTGC
>NZ_DDAH01000155.1:0-7439 GCF_002333245.1 Acinetobacter sp. UBA2063 | reverse complement strand
TATATTGCTGCGGGGCAGTTGAAACAGCAGGACATCCAGCAACAAATTTCAAGCTTAACTACGCAAGAACAGGATCAGCAAACCACACAGCAGATTTATGACCTGAATCACCTGGCCAATAACCTTGAGAAAAGAGTCAGTGATTTACAGGTTCTACAGCAATCTGCGATGCAAACTTTGCCGATGATTCGGATTATCCAGTCAAATAACCTAATGTTGGTGGATAAGTTCTATGCGATTAAAAACATTACTTTACCTGCATGGAAAAACCAGATCAGTCTGGCCATTTCACTACAGGAGCAAAAGAATAGCGTGCAACTTGCCAAGGCCATTGATGACACCACCAATGAGTTGCTGCGCCGTAATGCTGAGCTATTGCATCAGAACTCATTCGATACCGCTAAAGCGAATCAACGTTCAGTGATTGATGTGGAAACCCTTGAATATGTACAAAACACCCTCATTAAAACAGTAAACGACGTGATTCAAATCCAGAAAGAAGGGATGCAGAAACGTGCTGAAGCAACTACACGCTTGCGTGCATTACAGGATAGTTTGAATCATTTGGTTCTTGAAAATAGCGGGCAGAATCCCCCGAAAAAACTGAATGAGTAATTTTAAGAGGAAAGATCATTGTCGCCCATAGACGATTTGAGTGTACAGCCGATTGATCAGCGTTTAGATATTTTAAAGAAACGCCAACGTCACCTGATGATCTGGTTTTTTCTGACCAGCACATTCGGGGTTGTCATCATTGCATCCCTGTTTTTGCAAAAAGAGTTTATCTATCGTTTCTTTGATCTTTCCGTGCATGTTCAGGCACTGGATTTGCCCTATCATGTGCAGGAACTTGTTCCTTTTAAACAGCCTGTTGATTATTTCTTTAATTTGCTGTCCTGGTTTGGCTGGTTGTTCCTTAAAATATTTGTCTCATTTATTGGCGCATTTTTACTGGTCAGTTGGGCGAAGAAGCTTAAATTTTTTCAACGCCGTTTTCAGGCATGGACACAGCGAATCTTGGCATGGGTGATTGGCTTTATTCTGTTGTGGTCAGGTTTGAGTTATTTGCAATATGACTGGAAAGATGAAACCAAGCAGGCTTATCAGCAATGGATGAGCTATGAGAACAATATCGTTGAAAGCCAGATTGCGCAGGACCTACAGCAGGCAAACATTTCATCGACTGAAAAAGCCTATGTGTTGGCACAAGTGGCTTTATTACATCAGCCTGTTGATCGTAAAACTGCCAATGTCTATGTGAATCAATTGATTTTCGCTGAGAAGAATAACCCAGTTCAGTTTAAAGAATATGATTTTAAACCTGAGCAGTTATGGGTCATGCAGCAGCAACTTTATGGCAAAAGCATCACCGCTTTGACACAACCACTGGATTTACGTGCGCAACAGGCAGAGCGTGTTTCACAAATCGTAAATGTGGTTCTGTGGGGGATGATCCTCTTGGTTGCCGCTTTAAGTGCAATTCTATATATCCTCGCCAAGCACCTAAAAAATCGCCGCGTTCGAATTACACAAAAGCTTGATGATTTATAGATTCGCTTTATAACAAGATTTTAAGTTGAATCTACTTAACGTCTATCTAGAATAATGCTGATTTAATTAAAGGTAAAGACAATAAAAGTTCGATAGCAACACTTATTGAACGAAATACACGGCTCTGTATCTTGGCAACATTACCTGATGCAAAGGCAGAATCAGTGCGCAAGGCTTTAACTGAAGCTCTGAAATATTTACCTGCAGAACTGCGTAAAACGTTGACCTATGACCATGGAGGTGAGATGGCAGAACATAAAATACTTGAAGAAGATTTAGGCATAGATGTATATTTCTGTGACCCACATTCACCCTGGCAAAAAGGCACATGCGAAAATATGAATGGTTTAATTAGGCAATATTTACCTAAAGGGATTGATTTAAATCAGGCAGATCAGCATTATTTAAATCAAGTTGCCATGTCACTGAATACTCGTCCTAGAAAAGCGTTAGATTGGCTCACACCATTAGAGAAATTTGCTCAGCTTGTTGATTATCATAAGGCTTTTCAAACTGTCGCACCTCATGTTTGAATTCGCCATCTATAGAAGAGAAAATTATAAATCACATGCAGTTGATATTATGAGGCAATGATGACAAGACATTATGATTATATTGCGATTGGTGGTGGAAGTGGTGGGATAGCATCTGTTAATCGTGCCGCCATATATGGGAAGACATGTGCCTTAATTGAAAAGGGTGAGATTGGCGGAACCTGTGTCAATGCAGGTTGTGTCCCTAAAAAGGTGATGTGGTACGCGGCCCAAGTTGCGGAAACCATTCACAAATATGGCCCAGACTATGGTTTTGATAGCAGGCTGGATTCATTTGACTGGCAAAAGTTAGTCCGCAATCGACAGGCTTATATAGAACGAATTCACCACTCCTATCAAAATAGCCTAAGTAATAATCAAGTGGATCTCATTCATGGAACTGCAACTTTTATTGATTCACATACTATTGAGGTGAATGATGAGCAATTAACCGCAGATCACATTCTGATTGCCACTGGAACGCAGCCATCGTTACCCAAGATAGAGGGGGCAGAATATGGTATCGATTCGAATGGTTTCTTTGAATTATCGGACTTACCTAAGACAGTCGCTGTGGTTGGTTCTGGTTATATTGCCGTTGAGTTGGCTGGCGTATTGAATGCTTTAGGCTCTCAGGTTGGGCTGTTTATCCGTAAGGATTTGCCTGTACGTCGTTTTGAGCAGTTCATCAGTGAAACTTTGGTTGAGGCGATGCAAACGGATGGAATTAAACTGTATACCCAGGCCATTCCCAATAAAGTCACAAAAAATACTGATGGTTCAGTGGTGCTGCATTTAGAAAATGGCGAAGATCATACTGTTGATTGTTTAATCTGGGCAACAGGACGAGAGCCGAACACTGCAAGTTTGAATCTGGATAAGGCAAATGTTCAGCTTGATGAACGAGGCTATATTCAAGTTGATCAATTTCAGAATACATCACAGGTAGGAATCTATGCAGTGGGTGATATTACGGGCAAAATGGAATTAACACCTGTGGCTGTGGCGGCAGGCAGAAAACTGTCTGAGCGATTGTTTAATCATAAACTTGATGAATATTTGGATTATGACAATATTCCGACCGTGGTGTTTAGCCATCCACCGATTGGAACAGTTGGAATGACTGAAGCACAGGCGATTGAAAAATATGGCAGGCAAGCTGTAAAAGTATATCAATCAACATTTACGGCAATGTTTAGTGCGGTTACACAACATAGACAGCTTACTAAAATGAAACTGGTTTGTGTGGGAGAAGAGGAAAAAATTGTCGGTATTCATGGAATTGGTTTTGGTATGGATGAAATATTACAAGGCTTTGCAGTCGCATTGAAAATGGGCGCAACCAAGAAAGATTTTGATAATACCGTTGCCATTCATCCAACTTCTGCGGAAGAGTTTGTGACGATGCGTTAAGTGATTCGATTTTTTTAGTTTAATTTACGATGTTATCTTAAATTAAACTGGATTTAAATAAAGTTAAAAGGTAAAGCGAGTAAGTTTTCGGCAAGCCATAGCTTTTGTGGATATTGATTAATGATTGTACCATGGGTAATGGTGATTTCATTGTGAGGTAAATGATTACGCAAAATATCAAATGCCTGTGCCATACGTTTATTGGGATTGGCAGTCATCTTGATTTCTATGGGATATAAGGTTTGGTCATATTCAATCAGTAAATCAATTTCCTTTTGATTGGTATCTCGATAAAAGTAAACTGGTGGTTCTTTACCTTGATTATAAAATGATTTAATAATTTCACTCACCACAAAGCTTTCAAAGAATTGCCCATTTTTTGCCCCTAGTTGAATGGTTTCAGGGGTTAACCACTTGGTTAGCCATGCCATCAACCCAGTATCTAACATATAGATTTTTGGAGTCTTAATGGCACGTTTAAGATGATTATTGCTATAGGGCTGTAGTAAATAAACAATCCCTGAGGTTTGTAAAATGGTTACCCAACGTTTTACCGTATCGACTGAAACCCCGACATCTTGAGCCACACTGCTATAGTTAAGCAACTCACCACTTCGTGCAGCAATGGCAACCATGAACCGCGTGAAATCAGTAATATTACTGATATGGGTCAGTTGACGTACATCTCGTTCAATGTAGGTGGAAACGTAAGAAGCATAATAAATGTCCCAATCTGTTTCCTGTTCATACAGCCGTGGCAAGTAACCTTGATGAATGGTTTTCCATACATCAACTTCCTGTAAATGGGGTTCACGTTGTTGGATGTAGTCTAGACTTGGAATAAAAGGCTGATCAAATCGGATGTTTTGGATTTCTCGTAATGATAAACCTGATAATTTTAAAATTGCAATCCGTCCTGCCAAGGACTCACTGACGTTATGCATCAGTTCAAATGCTTGTGAACCAGAGAGTAGAAACATACCATTTTGTTTCTGTTTATCGATTGCGAGTTTTAATAGAGAGAATAATTCAGGGGCATATTGCACTTCATCCAAAATCACATTATTTGGATAATTGAGTAAAATGAGATTAGGTTCTTGCTTGGCTTGATCCAGTAATAAGGGATCATCGAAACTGACATAATGATACTCATGTGCTGTATGCTGCAAAAGTGTAGATTTCCCCACTTGTCTTGGACCAGTAATCAATACAGCAGGGAATTGCCGCATGAGTTTGGTAAGCGTATTTTGTAAATGACGGGGGATATACATAGGAAATCTAGTTTAATTTACGATTAGACCTAATATTAAACTAGATTTTAACGCGTGTCTTCGCTTTTTGTGAACATGAATAATTAGAAAAGACTCGAAAGCCTTTTCTAACTGAATACCTTTATAGATTTGGACTATTTCAATTCGCTTGAAGATTTACCCAATTCACGACGAGCAATAATGAGCTGTTGAATCTGTTGTGTACCTTCAAAAATATCAAGGATTTTTGAGTCACGTGCCCATTTTTCCAGTAATTCATCCTCACCATAGCCCACACTTGCAGCAAGCTCGACGCATTTTAGCGTGATTTCATTACCAACACGTCCAGCCTTGGCCTTGGCAATTGAAGCTTCTCTTGAATTTGGCTTTTTATTATCAGCCATCCATGTTGCCTTAAGTACCAATAAACGGGCAGCTTCCCATTCAGCTTCCATACGGTAAATCTGTGCGGCTAAATTGGAGGTTTGTAAATATGGTGTTTTGTAGTCTGGATCAAGCTGATCTTTAAAAATTTCCTTGATACGCTCTAAAGATGCCTTTGCACAACCAACCGCCATAGCCGCAACCAATGGGCGGGTATTGTCAAAGGTTTCCATCACACCAGCAAAACCTTTAACAACATCAATTTCTGGATTACCCAATAAATTTGCGGCAGGCACACGGCAATCCGTAAAGCTAATCACCGCAGTATCTGAGGCTTTAATCCCGAGCTTGTGTTCGAGACGTTCAACTTTCATCCCAGCCGTACCTTTGGGTACTACAAAAGATTTAATCGCAGCACGACCAAGTTTTTTATCTAAGCTTGCCCAAACTACAACGGAATCAGCACGTTCACCCGAAGTGACAAAGATTTTCTCACCATTCAGGATATAATCATCACCATCTTTGGTGGCAGTAGTACGGATTGCAGCTGAGTCTGAACCACATCCTGGTTCAGTAATGGCCATAGCAGCCCAGGTGCCTTTGAAACGTTCAAGCTGTTCGTCATTGGCAACTGCAGCAATCGCGGAATTGCCCAAACCCTGACGAGGCATACTGAGCAATAAACCCGTATCACCGTAGCACATTTCAATAATGCCGAGTGCAGCCGACATATTACCACCGTTTACGATGGCATCAGGATTGGCTGTACCACGTTTACTTGCATTGGCAGCGCCAACGCCTTCGCCGCTTTCATTCATGCCATCTAATAGCGCAGCGAGCATATCGAGTTCTTTAGGATATGCATGTTCTGCTTTGTCATATTTACGTGAAATAGGGCGTAATACATTCAATGCTGTTTCATGCGCCTGATCAACCAGCATTTTAAATTTTTTCGGATTTTGTAAGTTCATTATTATTCTCCAAAATTAAGCATGTAAGCCAGAATGTAAAATTGCGGTTGCACGTAGGTCACGATACCAGCGTTCAACAGGGTGTTCTTTGGTAAAGCCATGCCCACCTAGAATCTGAACGCCGTCTGTACCCATCTTCATGGATTTTTCAGCGCAGAGTAAACGTGCCAGATAAGCTTCACGATGGAACGGTTTGCCTGCTTCTGCCAGACTTGCGGCATTGAGCACCAGCATACGCATGGCATCAATCTCAATCGCCATGTCTGAAATCATGAATGCCACACTTTGACGATGTGAAATCGGTTCACCAAAGGCGGTACGTTCATTGGCATACTTGATACAGTAAGCCTTAATCGCTTCACAAGTACCAATAGCCATTGCACACCACATCAAATTGCCAAGATCAACAAAAGCGGTATAGTCAAAATCTGTATCACCTAGACCTAAGGCAGGGGTCTGGTTGAATTGTAACGTTGCTGTTTCTGCGGCTTTTAAACCCATTGCAGGATTGGCTTTGATGGAAATGCTTTCATCACACTGCACCACGAAAATATCAGGTTGACCGTTGAACTCGGCACTGACAAGGAATACATCGGCTGTATCACCCAAAATTACCAACGTCTTTTCACCTGTAATGGTCATTTGCCCATTTTGTTCTGTAGCTTTGGTTTTTAACTGGAATGGGTTAAATGCAGGGGTTGCTTCCTGAAAAGCAAATGTTGCGGTAATATCGGTATCTTCTGCAAACACAGGCAAATACATCGATTGAACTTGTGTTGAACCCCAACGTGTAATGGCATTAATAACGCTAAATGTGCTGAGCAGACCTGCTGTTAAACTGAAATCACCTTTTGCCAAACTTTCAGCAATCAGGATATTACTCACAATATTCTGTTCTGCTCCAACACCACCCAATGCTTCAGGAAGTGCGTAGTAGTTTAAGCCTAGATCAACCAAATGCTGCCAAAGTTGTTCTGGGAACTGTGCTTGATGATCAGCTTCATGCGCTAAAGCATATAAAACTTCTTCAGCGAATTGAGACATTGCATCGACAGTCATTTGCTGTTCTTCAGTAAGGCTGAGATCAAACAAATTTTTATTCACTTGATTCGGGAGGCGTTGCTTATCAAGCGGTTGCTGCTTAAACACTTTCTGTGTTTTATTCAGTACCTTAAAACCTGTTTTTGATCCTTGATAGAGTGATTTCTCTACAAACTTTCTTAATTTGAGTTGGTCAAGTACTTCGCTTCCTGCGATTTTTGTGATTAGTGATAGCCCGAAACCTTGAGCCTTATTCATCATATTTGACATGATTTTATCAGATCGGAAGAGCGGTT
>NZ_DDAH01000183.1:0-9453 GCF_002333245.1 Acinetobacter sp. UBA2063 | reverse complement strand
TAAATTTAACTTAAATTACAAGCAGATGATTTTATCAAGTCGCTAAAAAACGAAGTAAAACCAAAAACTGCGCTGATTCTATCTGATCTCTGCATCTTGAGTAAAGATAATATCTGCATATTTTGATTAATTAAGAAACATCCAAATTTCTTTTTAGTGTGGAATTTTAGGATATGTATTTTCTAAAAAACTCGCATTACACTGCTGCCATTCATCATTCATTTGTCATGTATTTCTGCCATGAAAAAATTCTTAGGAAAATCTATTTTTAAAGCAACGGGTTGGACATATAATGTCAATCCAGCCATTTTAGAAAACAAACAAGTTATTATTGGCTTTGAACACACCTCAAATCTGGACACCATCCTGTCACTTGCACTATTTGAAATTTTAGAGCTTAAAATCCATACGCTTATCAAAAAAGAACTGTTTAAAGGCCCTCTTAAAACGATTCTGGAAAAGCTTGGTGGCATCCCTGTTGACCGCAAGGCCAGCAAAGATATTGTCACACAAATGGTTGAGTTGTTTAATCAAAATGATCATTTCAACCTTGTGATTGCACCTGAGGCAACACGTGCCAAAGATGGCGAAGAACGCAAGCCAATTCGGACTGGTTTCTGGCATATTGCCAAGGCAGCCAATGTACCCATCATCCTGATGTACGCCAATGCCAAAACCAGGCAAGGCGGTATTTTAGGTAAAATTTATCCAACCGACTTGCAGCAGGATTTAGAAAAAATCAAAACCTTGTATGCCGAATATGGCATCGATGTGAAAATTCAATAGCGTTTGTTCTGTTCACGTTAAGATCATCAGGCCAATTTTAAATTTGGAATATCAAATACGGTTGTTTTCAACAAAACCATCGCTATGCTAATATTCCTGCACTTTTTTAAGTTTTAATTTTTGGAGTTATTTCCATGGCAGGTCATTCTAAATGGGCCAACACAAAGCATCGTAAAGCAAAACAAGATGCCAGCCGTGCTAAAGTCTTTACTAAATATATTCGTGAAATCGTTACAGCAGCGAAACTAGGCGGTGGCGATCCAGCCAGCAATCCCCGTCTGCGTGCAGTGATTGAAAAAGCACTTTCAGTGAATATGACGCGTGATGCAATCAACCGAGCTGTTCAGCGCGGTGCAGGTGGCGAGGATAATGAAGATTTAAACGAAGTCACTTATGAAGGTTATGGTGTGGGTGGTGTTGCCGTTCTGGTTGAAACCATGACAGACAACTTAAACCGTACTGTGCCAGACGTCCGTCATTGCTTCTCAAAAAATAATGGTAACCTAGGCACATCGGGTTCAGTGGCTTATTTGTTTACCAAACGCGGTGAAATTAGCTTTGAAGATGTGTCTTTAGAAGACAAAATCATGGATGTGGCGCTGGAAGCTGGTGCAGAAGACATCGAAGTTTCTGAAGATGGCATCCTGGTTATTACCACGCCAGAAAGTTTTGGTGATGTACAAGATGCCTTGAATGCTGCGGGTCTAAAGTCCGACAATGCAGAAGTGGTCATGAGCCCATCAACCAAAGCTGAAATCACAGATATTGATCAAGCCAAGCAAATCATGAAAATGATTGATATGTTTGAAGATCTGGATGATGTTCAAAACGTCTATACCAACGTTGAGTTCTCTGAAGATGTTTTAGCGCAGCTTGATGTCTAAACCACTCAGATGAATAAAAAATGCATCTTTTTAGATGCATTTTTTTATAGCTTGTTCAAAAGCTTATAGCAGTTAAATACGTTATATTCCTTAATCACAAAGCTTGAATGTAGTGCAACCACGCTGTCAATCTTGCCAATACGGCGTAACAGGATTTCACTGTAGTCATCCATATTGCGAGCCACCAGTTCCAGAATAAAATCTGCACTCTGCCCTGTCACTAAAAAGGCATTGGTGACTTCTGGAATATCTTCAATTTCTTGCAGGAATTTATCAAAGGTTTCACTATCATGCTTGCTCAATGAAACTTGTAAAAGAATATGTAAGCTAAAGCCGAGCTTATTAAAATTAATTTCCCGTTTGAGCTGTCCCATCACCTGAGACTCAATCAGGTTCTTGATCCGACGGTGTACTGAACTGACAGATAGGTTAATACGCTCTGACAGTTCATTCAGGTTGACATCCTCATGGGTCAAAATTTCCAGAATCTGTTTATCAAAACGATCTAATTCCATTGTACAGTCCTCAGTCTAAAATTAGGTGGCATCGGAACTGTTCTCTTATGTGTAATTTTTGGGGGGATCAAGGGAAAAACATACGTTTAACTTTTGACCATACTACATAGATAATGTAGACACTATTCCGATAAACTTTTGGCTTATCTTTGTCTCAAGCTCGAAACCAAACTTTTTAAATCACGGTTCAACTGTCTCCCAAAAGTTGAACAACTGGTTTCGATTCCCTTGCGGAACTTATCGTTCCTCACCCTGAAACGTAAGATAGCAAAGCTCTTTCATAATTATTTCCCTCTTTTCATTTTTTTTAAAGCAATTTTGGAAATAAATTCCAATTTTTAATTAAAAAAAGGAATTTTCTTTTAGATATTAAACTCATTAATCATTTTTTCTTATATCTTGTGAAAGATGTCTATTTTTTTCTCATAAAAAAGCCCTAAACATTTTAGGGCTGATGTATAGCGGAAAATTTACATCCCTCGCCAATCAACACGGGCATTACGCTCAGTGGCATAAATACGCTGTGCATATTGTCCAAGTGGTAAATCCAGTAAATAGTCGTGATACTGCTTTAATTCGTCTGAGAACTGTTCAATATCATCATTTTCCAGTTCCCACGGTGTTCCCTTGATCACCAGCAAGGGTGCAAGGACTGAACAGACCGAAATATCAGCCAAACCCAGACGATCCCCCACCAAGTAACGCCCCTGATTATCAACCAGACGCTGATTTAAATCGGCGATTATCTCTGTCATGCGAATTTTGGATTTAGCGACTTTTTCGGGATTAAGCTTATAGTTGGTTGAGACCAGACTTTTCAGAATTGGTTTAGAAATCTTCTCAAACTGGCGTAAATAGCCTTGTTCACCCATCATGATTTCAAGCGGATGATCACCCACTAAAAGTGCCTGTGCCAGTGACCAGCGGCGTACATGGATACCCAGCTCATTTGCCAGTTTATCAATTTGCAGCGCCTGATCACGCAATTGCTCATCCCGTCTTAACAGTGTATGTTCAGGATAGGTTGCATCCAGATATAAGGCGATTTGGGTCGAATCAGCAATCCAGCGTTTACCATCTTTCAGCATTGGCAATAGGTATTGCCCTGACTTGAAATAGGTAAACGCACGATGAAAACCAGGAATTAAATTATGTGCCACATAGTCCAATTCCTTATGATCCAACAACCAGCGAGCTTTTTCACAATAATGAGACAAAGGAAATTGGTATAAAACCCGCATAAATTCTCCAAATTTATTTTTCTATTCGTTCAAACCTAAGGTTTGCCATACTTTAGAAGTAAAAATGAATGATTACAATGTCATTTTTTTCCTATCTCCTGTAATTTGGGCGAGATCGACTTTTCATTCCAGCCATGACCTGACTTTGTCATGGCTTTCATGTAAAATCAGCAGCAATTTTTTAAATAACACATTTGTGAGTGGTTTCATGGGTTTTAATTGCGGTATTGTTGGTCTGCCAAACGTAGGTAAATCTACATTATTTAATGCATTAACAAAGGCAGCCATTGCTGCTGAAAACTTTCCGTTCTGTACCATTGAACCCAATACAGGGATTGTACCTGTACCAGATGCACGTCTGGACAAACTTGCGGCGATTGTAAAACCTCAGCGTATTCTGCCAACCACCATGGAATTTGTTGACATTGCAGGACTGGTTGCGGGCGCATCCAAAGGTGAAGGCCTCGGTAACCAGTTCCTTGCCAACATCCGTGAGACGGATGCGATTGCCCATGTGGTGCGTTGCTTTGAAGATGAAAACGTCATTCACGTGAATGGTAAAATTGACCCGTTGGATGACATTGCCACCATCAACACTGAACTTGCACTGGCTGACCTTGATACTGTTGCTAAAGCATTGTTACGCTTAACCAAAGCAGCAAAAGGTGGTGACAAAGATGCCATTGCAACCAAGGCAGCTTTGGAAAAAATCCAGCCTTTACTGGATGAAGGTAAGCCAGCACGTGCAGCAGACCTCTCTGATGATGAGCGTAAGGCAGTCCGTGGTTTTGGTTTAATGACACTCAAACCAACCATGTACATTGCCAATGTGGCGGAAGATGGTTTTGAAAACAATCCACATCTTGACGCCGTAAAAAAATTGGCTGCTGAGGAAAATGCGATTGTTGTTCCACTTTGCAACCAGATCGAAGCTGAAATTTCATTACTGGAAGATGAAGACCGTGCTGAATTTCTGGAAGCGATGGGAATGGAAGAGCCAGGCTTAAACGTGGTGATCCGTGCAGGTTATAAATTACTTGGCCTACAAACCTACTTTACTGCAGGTGTACAGGAAGTCCGTGCCTGGACCGTTAAAGTGGGTGCCACAGCGCCACAGGCGGCAGGTGTGATTCACACGGACTTTGAAAAAGGCTTTATCCGTGCTGAATGTATTGCATATGATGACTTCATTCAATACAACGGTGAAAACGGTGCGAAAGAAGCGGGTAAATGGCGTTTGGAAGGCAAAACCTATATTGTTCAGGATGGCGACGTATTGCACTTCCGTTTTAATGTGTAATCATTTATAACAATGTAATGGAAAAGACCTTAGAACGATTATTCGCATGAAATACCAACCTACGACGTTTATTGATTTTACTCATACTCGTCGTGTTGGGCATCATTGACCTTGATGGCGTCAAGGCAGTCAATGACACTCAGGCAAATCACTGTGACCAGCGTATTAGAGCATTATTTCAGGAAAGTGGTTTAAAACAACAATACCGCGTGGACTTTAGTATGGGTTTAGCAATCTTGACTGAACTACCTGAAAATCTTGAGGATGCAACCAAGATTGCAGACCAGCTCATGTATGAGTCAAAGTCTTTGGGTAAATCTCAAACCACCATTCAAAGTTTTACGAATACTGAACCAGCATTTTAGGCTGGGCTCAAACAGCGATTATTTGACGGCACAATAAATAAATTTCTTGTAAGATAATAAAATTCTAGACTTCATATAGGACCACTTCATGCAAGCCATTATTCTGGATACTGAGACACATACACTGAATGGTTTGCCAATCGAAATCGCCTATGCGCCGATTAAAATTGAAAGTGGAAAATTAAGTCTGGATAAGAGCCAAATCTTTGATCAGCTTTATCAGGTCAATCAACCCATTTCCTATGCGGCAATGGCCGTACACCATATTCTGGAATCAGATTTGGTCGATCAGCCCAATTACCGTGAATTCCAGCTACCAGAACAGACGAGCTATATTATTGGACATAATGTGGATTATGATATTGCCGCAATCGCACGCTGCGGGGTTGATACATCCAAACTGAAACCAATCTGCACCCTTGCCCTGGCCCGCCATGTTTGGGAAGATGCGGAAGCACACAATATTTCAGCCCTGATTTATTTAATTTCAAAAGGCAGTGACAAGGCGCGGGAAATGCTTAAGGGTGCGCACCGAGCCGATGCCGATATTATCCTGACAGCCAATATCCTGATGCACATCATTCACCGCCTCAATATTCAGGATATTGAACAACTTTATATTGCTTCAGAAGAAGCTCGTATTCCAAAGAGCATCACTTTCGGCAAACATAAGGGTACTGCCATTCAGGACCTGCCTACCGACTATATTCAATGGTTACTACGTCAGGATGATCTTGACCCTTATTTACGCAAGGCACTGGAAACTCAGTGAGCCAAATACTCCATAACGTGTCGCACTGTTAGATTATTTTCCACTTACTCCAAACAAGACAATGATATTTAATAAATTGTTAACATTATTGTCATCTATTCACCGTATCTTAATCTCCATCTAGTTCTTGGCTGGGGGAGATCCAGAAATGTCACATTTTTTTAAAACGGAACTTGGGCAAAATGCGTTGCAGCAACGCAATATTGAGCTGACCGCACGTCAACGCCGTTTATTGTTACTGATTGATCACGAAGACTTTCAGGACCTAAACCATGACTATAAACAAAAAATTGCACCAACAGAACTGGTGCAACAACTGATTGATATGGGCTTATTGGCGCAGCAAGCTACGCAACCCCCAGTAAAAAATGAAATAAAAGAAGATTTAAGTGTTCAAGTCAACGAAGTGAACAGTTCAGAAACATCCGCTATAAAAGAAGTATCTGAAATCAATACTGTTCCTGTCCAGCAGATTCAACCAGAAAATATTTCACTGGAAAAACTCGCTTTTGTTGAAATTCAGCAAGTGATGATTCAGACCTTAACCACCTATTGCGGCTTGATGGCTCGTCCACTGGTACAAAAAGTTCAGTCCATTAAAACGCTACAACAATTGAAAGCGTGTCAAATGCAATGGATTACCTCATTACAGGAATCCCGTATTCCACCAACCCAACTGAATCAAACGCTAAAACTGATTAATTATTCAGTTCAGCATTTATCATGCTGATTTTGTAAAAATGGCTGAATAAAAGCAGAAATCGTTGTTTTAATAAACAATAACGGCCTTAAGCGAAGTTATATACTTTACCTATGTGCTTTTTTTGCCTATGATGTGGCTCGCACGCGCTCATAGCTCAACTGGATAGAGTACAGGTCTCCGAAGCCTGCGGCGTGGGTTCGAGTCCCGCTGAGCGCACCATCTTCTTAAGATACTTCCCTTTCTGTGATCGTTCTGTTTTTAACACGCCATAAACCTGTTTTTCCACTTGGTTTATTCTTTTATATCGCTCAAAATACGCATTCTATTAAATAACGTGAGACGTTCATGACTGATGCTTTGGTGTTGAGCGATTTGTCCAAAACTTATCGTAATGGTTTTCAGGCATTAAAAGGTATTGATTTAACTGTGCCTGAGGGTGAATTTTATGCACTACTGGGTCCAAATGGTGCAGGTAAATCAACCACAATCAGTATCATCAGTTCCTTAACCAAAAAGACATCGGGTTCGGTTGAAATCTTTGGGCATAACCTTGATACCCACCCCTCACATGCCAAACAATGTCTTGGTGTCGTCCCACAAGAGTTTAACTTTGGTCAGTTTGAAAAAACCTTTGATATTCTGGTGACCCAGGCGGGTTATTACGGTATTCCGAAAAAACTGGCTGAACAACGTGCCGAACATTATTTAGAAAAACTGGGGTTATGGGAAAAACGTAATATCCAGTCACGCATGCTGTCTGGCGGGATGAAACGCCGCCTAATGATCGCCCGTGCCATGATGCATGAACCCAAACTCTTGATTTTGGACGAACCAACTGCGGGTGTGGATATTGAGCTACGCCGTTCCATGTGGGATTTCCTCACTGAAATGAATGAGAAAGGCACTTCAATCATCCTGACGACACACTATCTGGAAGAAGCAGAAATGCTGTGCCGTCGTATTGCCATCATTGACCGTGGTGTGATTAAGGAAGATACCAGTATGAAAGGTTTCCTTAATCAGTTGAACGAAGAATCCTTTATTTTCGATCTAGCACGACCGATTGAGCATTTACAACTCGATATTATCGGGTTCAAGTTTAATCTGGTCGATCCTGTGACTTTGGAAGTGACCATGGACAAGGCGCATAACATGAATGACCTGTTCCTGATCCTGCAATCACAGAATATTCAGGTCAACAGTATGCGCAATAAATCCAATCGTCTGGAAGAATTGTTCGTGAAAATGGTCGAGAAGAATCTTGCGGGAGCGAATCAATGAACTTCAATCAGCTTAAAACCGCACTCTGGACTTTGGTTGTTAAAGAAATTCGCCGTTTTATGCGGATTTGGCCACAAACCTTGCTGCCACCTGCCATCACCATGAGTTTATACTTTGTGATTTTCGGCAACCTGGTCGGCTCACGTATTGGTGAAATGGGTGGCTTTAGCTATATGCAGTTCATTGTGCCAGGCCTGATTATGATGGCTGTGATTACCAACAGCTATGCCAACGTCTCATCAAGTTTCTTTAGTGCAAAATTTCAAAAAAGTATTGAAGAACTGATCATGAGCCCTGTGCCCTTACACCTGATTCTTTGGGGTTATGTGATTGGCGGTGTAAGCCGTGGTGTGCTGGTTGGCTTGATTGTAACCCTAATGAGCCTGTTCTTTACCCATCTGGAAATTTACAATTTATTTGTGACGGTCTACACCGTCATCATTACTTCGTTGTTATTTTCACTTGGTGGTTTTATCAATGCCGTTTATGCCAAGTCATTTGATGATATTTCGATTATCCCGACTTTTGTATTGACCCCGCTCACCTATCTGGGTGGTGTCTTTTATGCGATTAGCGCGTTAAGCCCATTTTGGCAAAACCTGTCTTTAATCAATCCAATTGTCTATATGGTCAATGCGTTCCGTTACGGTATTTTAGGACACAGTGATGTCAATGTATCCTTTTCATTGAGCATCGTGACACTATGCTGCGTTGCCCTCTATGCAATTGCCTATCATTTATTAGCTCGTGGTTCAGGAATGCGTGAATGAGTGTTGAACTTTCCTTGTTGGGCAAAGACACCCAATACCCAACTCAATATCAGCCAGAGGTTTTGTTTCCAATTGCCCGCGCTGATTCCCGTCAACAATATGCACATATTGACGGCATTAGTCAGGGTAAGGATTGGTGGCATGTCTTTGAAATTTCATGGTTAAACCAGCTCGGTTTGCCACAGGTGGCGATTGGCCGCATCACCCTGCCAGCCAGCTCCCCCAACCTGATTGAATCAAAGTCGCTCAAGCTATATTTCAACAGCCTGAACTTTACCCAATTTCAGTCAAGAGAAACATTTATTGAAACAGTGGAACGTGACTTGTCTCAGGCTGCTGGTGCAAAGATTGAGCTACAACTGTTTCAGGTCGATGACTTGGCCATTTCCAAACCGACAGGCATCTGTATTGATGAGCTGATTCCTGAACGCCTGTCTGAACACCCAGACTCAAGCTTGCTGCAACTCGACTCAAGCAGTCAGGATCATGTTGAAATTGAACTGTATTCACATCTTTTAAGAAGCAACTGCCCTGTGACAGGCCAACCTGACTGGGGCACGGTTTTTATTCGTCTGCAAGGCAAAAGACCTTGTTATCGCAGTATGTTAGCCTATATTATCTCTTACCGTCAGCATAATGGTTTCCATGAGCAATGTGTTGAGCAAATATTTGCGGATATTTGGCAACTGCTTCAACCAGAAAAGCTGATGGTTTATGCAACCTATACACGCCGCGGGGGGCTGGATATTAACCCATGCCGTGTATCGGATTTGTCATGGATGCCCGAGCCAATTCGTCTGGCACGACAATAAAACGATTGACATCCTCCCCGACCT
>NZ_DDAH01000123.1:0-10494 GCF_002333245.1 Acinetobacter sp. UBA2063 | reverse complement strand
ACATTGGCAGCGGCAGAGGCTACAACAGCATCAACAAGTCAATTAAAATTGATTAGTAATAGTGATGTGGTGCGTAGTGATGCGGATGCGACTTTGGTAAAAGGTGCTGTGGCAGACTCAACCTCTGGTTGGGGGGGGTGGTACTATCGTTTTGATAAGAAATTTAGTACAACTGGTTTAAGCCGAGATAATGCGGGTGCAAGCATTATTAAAGGTTTATCACCCCTTGTTGCGATGGAAGGTAGCTTATATGTCACTATGTATGATGCTTCAAATAATGGTACATCCTCAAGCTGTGGTGCAGGTGTAAAAGGTCATAGCTTTACACAACGCTTATGTCTACCAACAGGGGTATGTCGAGATGATGCTAATTATATTTATAATTTAGGTTCAGGGATTGTCAGTCTTAATGTTGGTTCTATTGATGGTGGAAATAGCAAATCTATTGTTGTTCCAGATCCCGCAGATATTGGAGTTGGTTGTGTGGGTGCAGCTTGTGGTTCAGGTAGCAAATTTATTACTGCTGGTGGTTCAATGCATTTTATTCCAAATCGTTGGTATGAACGCTATGCAAAAAGGGATTAAGCTATGACATATCACATTCGGGGATTTACCCTGATTGAGTTGATGATTGTTGTTGCAATTGTTGCGATTTTCGCAGCAATTGCAATACCAAGTTATCAGCAATATACACGACGTGCAATGGCGTCTCAGGCACAGCAGGAAGTGCAAAAACTAGCTGAGCAATTAGAGCGTCATAAATCAAAGAACTTCTCTTATAAAGGTTTTAATGCTCGTTATTTATATCCAATACCACCATCCCCACGAATAGATAGTTTTGATGATACTAAACAAGAGTTAATTTTACCTTTGGAAAGTGCTCATCCTAAATATGTGATTACTATTGTAGATGCTGGAGTTGGAAACCCATTATTAACAGCAACGACTGCTTTGGGGCAAAATTGGGCCATTCAGGCAGTTAGTAGTGATACTAGAAACTTTTCTTTTTTGGTGGCAAGTAACGGAGTGCGTTGTAAAAATAAAACTGTAGCCAATATAACTTATACAGGATGTGGGGTGGGGGGAGAAAGTTGGTAATGTTTTATTATAAAAAAGGATTCACATTGATTGAATTAATGATTGTTGTTGCAATTATTGGCATTCTAGCAGCAATAGCTTATCCATCTTATCAAGAATCAGTTCGCAAAACGAAGAGAACTGATGCGCAAGCTGAAATGATGACAATTGCTCATAGCCTGAATCAATTTAAAGCAACAAGGCATAGTTATTCTAATGCAACTATTGGAGATATTTATGGTGCTAATGTTACTCCAAAAACAGGTACACCCTTATATAACTTGGCTTTAACCGTTACAGCTTCTACGTGGACATTAACTGCTACACCAAAAACTGGTACGAGCCAAACGGGTACAGGAGCAATTACTTTGAATTATCAGAATATAAAATGCTGGTATGATGGTAAGGATGTCCCAACATCGAGTGATACTTGTACTACATGGTAGTAATTTAAATAAGAACTTGAATTGGACACAGTTCAAGTTCTTTGAAACGATTTATCTGATCTAAAACAATAACTAAATTCAAAACTGTGGATAAGCCTTAAATTAATCTTTCTTTCAGGGCAAATATGACGTAAAATACTGCCCTCTATGAAAGGGGTTTGAAGTGTTGCCGATGGTCGGTGCAGGGATAATCCGTAAAAATTATAAGGTTGTTCTCATGGTTGTTATTCGTTTAGCGCGCGGTGGTGCAAAAAAACGTCCATTCTATCAAATCATTGTAACTGATAGCCGTAACGCACGTGACGGTCGTTTCATCGAACGTATTGGTTTCTTTAACCCAACTGCACAAGGTCAAGCGGAAAAAGTTCGTTTAGATGCTGACCGTTTTGCACACTGGATTTCTCAAGGTGCTCAACCTTCAGAACGCGTTGCTTCTTTAGCTGCTCAAGCTAAAAAAGCTGCAACTGCTGCGTAATAGTAGTAGGTAGCCCATGACACCAACACAGAATGTACCCGAAGATCGTATTCAGATTGGACAGTTACGCTCAGCTTATGGACTGAATGGGTGGCTCTGGGTTTACTCCAATACTGAACCCATGAGCAATATGTTTGACTACCTTCCTTGGTACATTGAGACCAAGGCAGGTTGGCAAACCATAGATGTAAAACGCTGGAAACCACATGGCAAAGGCTTGGTTGTTGCATTAAAAGGCGTGAATGATCGCACGGGTGCAGAAAACTTAGTTGGTGCAAATATCTGGATTGCAAAATCACAGCTTCCTAAAGCAGATGTGGACGAGTACTACTGGTCTGATCTTAAAGGTCTAACAGTCTTAGGTCTTGATGATGAAGAACAAGAAGTGAATCTTGGTCAAATCTACGAACTGTTTGAAACTGGTGCTAATGATGTCATGGTCGTGAAAGTGACACCTGATAGCATTGATGCTGAAGAGCGAATGATTCCGTGGCATAAAGATGTGGTACAGCGTGTTGATCTTGAAGCTGGTCGCATTTACGTCAATTGGGGCGTAGATTACTAACTCTTTAGAGGATGGTAGCGCAGCAGGAAAATAAAGGAGTCTGCGGTGTTTTTTGCAGTCATCACATTGTTTCCTGAAATGTTTGAAGCGATTACAGCGTACGGGATTAGCGGGCGTGCAGCAAAGCGTGACATCGTGCAAGTCAATTGCATTAACCCACGAGATTTTGCCGAGGGTAACTACAAACGGGTGGACGAACGTCCTTTCGGTGGTGGTCCTGGTATGGTGATGATGGCTGAGCCTTTGGCAAAAGCAATTATCCATGCTAAACAACTTGCAACACAAGCAGGCTGTGTTCATGCCCCAGTGGTGTATATGTCACCGCAAGGCAAAACTTTAAATGAACAGGCAGTACAACAATTCGTTGATTACGATGGATTGATTGTATTGTGTGGGCGTTATGAAGGGGTTGATGAGCGTTTAATCCAGCATTATGTTGATCAGGAATGGTCCATTGGGGATTACGTGTTGTCGGGTGGTGAACTTCCTGCCATGGTATTGTTGGACAGCATTATTCGCCGTTTGCCGAATGTCATGTCTGACGAGCAATCTGCGATACAGGATTCTTTTGTGGATGGTCTGCTGGATTGTCCACAATATACCAAGCCAGACCATTTCGAAGGGTTAGATGTGCCTGAGGTACTGAAATCAGGACATCATGACAATATTGAGAAATGGCGTTTTTTACAGCGTTATCAGCGTACTTTGGACCGTCGACCAGAGTTGGTGGAAAAATTCGAGTTGAGCAAGCAGCAAAAAAAATGGCTACAAAATTCGCAGGATTAAACCTATATCGGTTGATCCTTGCACCAGACGAGAAGCTTCGCTTCGAGTTCTACTTAAACCTGGTTTAAGTTAAAAATAGGCTCTTTAAGACATTCTGTTTTAAAGGGAAAGTTAAACGAGCGATATGCGTTTTAGCCTCTATCCTCAGCGGTGTAAGAGACCTCTTCTCTCCCGCACATATTGGAGATTCCACAATGAGTGGTAAACATCCTTTAGTTCAAGCTGTTGAAAATGCACAGTTAAAAACTGATATCCCTGCTTTTGCTCCTGGTGACACTGTTATCGTTCAAGTTAAAGTAAAAGAGGGTGACCGTGAGCGTCTTCAGGCATTTGAAGGTGTTGTAATCGCGAAGAAAAACCGTGGTTTGAACTCTGCTTTCACAGTTCGTAAAATTTCTAGCGGTGTTGGTGTTGAGCGTGTTTTCCAAACTCACTCTCCAATCGTTGCTAAAATCGAAGTGAAACGTCGTGGTGACGTTCGTCGTGCTAAACTTTACTACCTACGCGAGTTGTCTGGTAAAGCTGCACGTATTCGTGAAAAGTTACCAGCTCGTAAACAAGGTTAATTTTAACTTTGTTGTAAAGCAAAAAAATGCGCCATCTGGCGCATTTTTTTATACCTGTTTTATAGTCCCTGCAATTTCAGGCGGTTGGCATGTTGACGATAAATATCAATTGGATCAGGTGCAAACAGTGATTTCAAACCTAAAACCTGATTGACTTCATCAGCATGGTTCCAAGGTAGGTTGTCCCGCACCGTCTTACCAAACTTGGCACTGCAACGGCTGACCATACCATCATTGTCACCCTTGATGTCAACAATCAGGCTCGTTCCTGCAAACAAGGGATCAAGTGGATCAAGGATGTTGGTCAGCGCCTGTGTGCCAGAGAATGAATACATATAAATGCCTTTATCCTGATAAGTGCCCTCACCACAGGCTGTGGTTGGTACACCCATTGGGAATCGAGTGTTAAATGCCGTTGAGCCCTCAACCGAGATGCTGCGTCCTGCCGCCATCGCGTTATGTGGATAGCTTTTAGCATCAAGTCCTTGTGCCCAAGTGATTGCACCAGAGAAAAAGTTGACAATAGCCGCGCCAGCAGTACCTAATCCCGTGCCATCTACTTTCGTGATCAGGCTGGCGACAGGCGAGCCTTTATGGGTACCACTGACACTGGTGAGTGACGCCACCTTGCTCGGCATGATACCTGCAACATAGCGGATGGTTGGGCCGCCCTGACTGTGACCAATCAGGTTGACCTTTTGCTGTCCCGTAATGGCAAGGATTTCCTCAACCTGCTGTACTAGCTGTTCACCACGAATTTCATTTGAGTTAAAAGGTGAAAGTCGTGTCGCCCAGACATTTGCACCATTACGAGCAAGGTCAGGTAGGATTTGATGCCAATAATCAACGCCTAGTGGGTCACTTCCAACGCGTGAAAAACCTGCCACCCCATGTACAAAAACAATGGGATACTTGGTTTTGGCATAGCTGGAGAGCACAAAGCTTTCCTTGACTTGGGTGGCGTTGGAAGCGTAGCTGGCTGATGCACTGATTGCCATAATGGATACGGCAAGATAGCGAATAAGTTTTTGCATGATATTACTCTCAATTTTTGTTTTTCATATGGGGCTTCATGTTCTTGCGAACTGACATTGCATCCGTGCTAAATCGCATTATTTCAATGTCTTGTATTAGGTGTTGCTAGTTGCTAAAGGGTAAGGGGCCTCCTTGGTCATAGACCGTTTCAAATGTTTGTAGACGTTGCTGTTCCTGTGTGGACTGGAACTGTTGCTGTTTGAGCTGTTGAATGGCCTGATCTTTGGCCGATGCACTCATATTGCTGTCCACAATGGTCTTGCGCTCATCCAGATAGGACTGTACGCGTTGTTTCCAGTCTGAGCGTTGCTGGTCCAGTTGTTCCAGACGTTGGGTGGCAGCTTCGCCAACCAGGTTGACCCGCATATCCCGCAATTCCTGTGCTGAACCATTTCTGGCCTTGATCTGTTCAGTTAAGGAACGTAAATCTTCCAGTTTGGATAAATCCTTGAGGTTTTCCTGCCAATCCTGGGGAAGTTGGTCAAAGCGCTGTTGTAGCTGCTTGGCCTTGTTGACAGCATCCAGGTTTTTATTTTCTAAAATGCGCATACGGTCAAGCGTGTATTGCTGGTAGATGTCCTCTGTACCAAACAGGCCCTCAATTTCAACTTGAGAAAAGAAGCGCTGCTTTAGGTCATGCATTGCATCGAAGATTGCCTGAAAATAGCCATAACTTTCCTGAGCAGGCTGATTCATCTGCAATTTGCTCAGCTGTTCCCGATAGCTCAAATAACGTGACCATAATTCCTGAATCTGCTGCTGCTCCGATGCCTGAAAACCTTTGGCAACATAGCGCTGAAAACTCTGGCGGATTTCATCAATATTTCGTTCGCCATATTGGGAAATGAAATATTCAAAGCAGTCTCGGGTCAGCGCATTCACAACTAATTTTTGCGATGCATTAAACTGTAGTTTGCAGTTGATTTCAGTATCCATTTGGCTTGTGCTGTTAAAAGCTGCGTCACTTGCATGTGCTTGGCCTGAATTATCTGAATGGTCTGCTGAATTAAAGGTGTTGCTGGATTGACCAGTTGATTCGAGCTGTGGCTGCTGATCTTGAGGGTATAACCAGTACACAACACTCAGCATTGAAACTGAAATGATCAAGAAGCTACATAATAAGAATATTTTTTTTCTAATTTTATTCATTCAGCATAATCCATTTGCTTTAAATTTCAAAAACGAAAATAAATTTATCATATTTGTTGCTTTTTTAAGCACGTAATTTTTAAAAATCCGATGAATAGTTTTGATAAGATACCGCTTTATAGTTTGACCTTTCATTTATGAAAAAAAGTTCTTATCGCCATCTGAGTGGTGTTTTCTTATTAAATAAGCCCTTAGGTTTAAGTTCCAATTGCGCACTTCAAAAAGTCCGCCGTCTTTTTAATGCGCAAAAGGCAGGACATACAGGAGCCCTGGACCCGCTTGCAACAGGCCTGTTACCGATCTGTCTGGGTGAGGCGACCAAGTTTTCACATTATTTGCTGGATTCAACCAAGCGTTATCAAACCACGGTGAAGCTAGGGCAAACCACCACCACTGGAGATGTGGAAGGGGAAATATTGTTACAGCGTGAAGTTCCTGCTTTAACAGCTGAACGAATTGAAGCGGTGTTGCAGCAATTTCGTGGCGATATTCAGCAAGTTCCGCCGATGTATTCGGCGTTAAAGCGCGATGGAAGACCGTTGTATGAGTTAGCACGTCAGGGGATTGAAATTGAACGGCAAGCGCGTCCAGTCAGTATTTATCAATTAACTTTGCTGGATTTCACCCAAGATCGTTTGGTACTCGAAGTCACTTGTTCTAAAGGCACATATATTCGTGTGTTGGGGGAGGATATTGGTGAAGCTTTGGGCTGCGGTGGACATTTAACAAAATTACATCGTACTCAAACAGGGCATTTTGAGATTAATCCAGACTATACCATTGAATATCTGGAAAGCCTGACTCTGGAACAGCGTGATGCATTATTACTACCTGTTTATGCACCTGTTGAGCATTTTCCCAAAGTACAGTTACCCGAGGGCCGTGAAAAGTATTTCTGCAACGGTCAGGAAAGCAATATTGAGCATGAGGCGGCGGCTGAGGTGCTGGTATTTGATGGCGAACGCTGTCTAGGGCTGGCGGAAATCACCGATAAAAAACGCCTTGTACCAAAACGCCTGTTGAACCTATAATAAAACATGCAGCATTTAGCAGTATAAGTTGAGGTGAAAGATAACATTCTTATACACAAAGATACGCAAATCGAAATTGTTTAAAAAATAGACACTTTCTAGTATGAAAGGCGAGTCAAGTCAAACAGTAGGATGTGATCTCAACGCATCTTGCTGTTCAGCTAGCCAACAATAAACAATAACAACAGAGGTGATGGATGAATATTTTTGAAGCACTAAGAGAAAGTCATGAGCGTCAACGTGATCTTTCCGAAAAATTAATCAAAACCAGTGGCATGAGTGAAGAAAGAAAACAATTATTTGAAGATCTTAAAAATGAACTCTATGCCCACTCAGTTGCAGAAGATCGTTTTCTTTATATTCCTTTAATGTTTGATGATGTTGGTCTGGATATCACACGTCATGCTTTAGCAGAGCATCATGAAATGGATGAATTGGTCGAGAAACTGGAAGAGACTGAAATGAGTAGTCCAAGTTGGTTGGGGATTGCCAAACAACTCAGTGAAACCGTGCATCATCATTTGCAAGAAGAAGAGCATAAATTTTTCCAACAAGCGGGTAAAATTCTAGCAGACAAAGAAAAAGAAACTTTGGGCAAGAAGTATCTGGCAGAATATCGGAAATATAAAAAGGCCGAAAAACCGAAATAAAAATGAGTGAGTATTTAGATTCAAGTCTATGGGGTGGGGCTTTTTCGACGAAACGTCACCCCGATAGACGCCACAATAATACACAACAATGCAACCCACTGGAGCAGACTGATTTGCTCATGTAATATCACCAAGCCTGCGAGCGCAGCCAAAGCAGGTGACAAACTCGACAGGGTGCCATAACTCAATTTGCTGAGTTGTTTCAGTGCCATCAAATCCAGCGCATAGGGAATGGCGGTTGCCAATAGGGCAATGACCAGTGCCTTGCCCCAGTATTGGGTATCCAGCAAAGCGGGTGCATTATTCCACAAACCAAAAGGCAGTAAAGTGAGGGCGGATAGGCCAATGGCAATGGTCAGCGCATGCATGCCAATATTTTGCTGAACCACACGGTGCCCGAAATAGATGTACAGGGCCCAAAAGAAACCAGCCCCGAGTGCGCATGCCGCGCCGAGATAGGAAAAGTTTTGGGCATTGGCATCATGCCACGGCACCATCAGGGCAATGCCTAAAATCGCAAAAGCCACCCAGATATAATCGCTACGCTGTTTAATTGAAAGCAGGGCCAGACCCAAGGGTCCAATAAATTCCAGCCCCACAGCAATTCCCTGTGGCAATTTTCCTAAAGAACTGTAGAACAGGATGTTCATACAACCTAAAGACGCACTGTAAAGTAACAAGTCTCGCCATTTGAGCTGTTTAAGTCTGGATAAAATCCTCCATGAACGGAACATGATCGTAACCAGAACCGTGGCGAAACAGAGCCTTAAAATCGTGACGGTCAATGGATCAAGGGTTGCAATCAACTGTTTGGCAAATGAGGCACTGATCTGGTAGGCCACCATGGATAAAACCATGTACAGCACGGCAAGCAATTGGAGATTTTTCATAGGGCCTCTTTTTGCTGACGGGCATGCTGGGTGGTCACGGTGCAGCCAATGGATGCAATGATAATGGTCATCAAGGCCAGCCATTGATTCCACAGTAATGTTTCACCCAGAAAAATAAATCCAGACAAAGCTGCCACAGCAGGCTCCAGACTCATTAGGGTTCCAAAGCTAAGAGGTGTTAAATTGCGCAGCGCGATCATCTCTAATGAAAATGGTAGGGCACTGGCTAAAATTGCCAGTCCAATAAAATAATATAAATTTGGCAGTTCAAACACATGCCCGACTGCACCAGAGAAAGCCGCGAAAGGCAGCAAGCATAACATGCCAATACTCATCCCCAAACAAACGGTATGATTGCCAGAAATGCCAGAGGGCTTTTGCCCTGCAATGATATAAAATGCCCAGCATGCACCTGCACAGACCGCAAACAATACACCGATTAGGTCGAGACCCTGCTGGGCCTGTTGTAAGGGAAATAGCAATATCAAGCCTAGAATGGCACAGCCCACCCAGATAAAATCATAGCGCTGTCGTGCATGAAATAGTGCAACACTTAAAGGGCTGATAAACTCAAAGGCAACCGCTAAGCCCAAAGGTAAACGCTCTAGCGATAAATAAAACAAGGCATTCATCCCCGCGAGGGCCATGCCGTAGCTGAGGATTGCTTTCCAGCGTATATTGCTGAAATTGATCTTCCAGATTTTAAAGATGACAGCCAAAATCATTGCGCCCATAAAAAAGCCACAGCTTAAACTGTGGCCTTTCCTGAATTGTCCTGATTAGAACAATACACGTACGCGGATCGTACCTTCAACTTGGCTTAAGGTATCAAGTGCTTCCTGAGAAGCAGATGCATCTACATCCATCACGAGGTAACCAATGTCACCTTTGGTCATTAAAGACTGACCTGAGATGTTGATGCCTTGTTCAGCAAACAGGGTGTTGATTTTGGACAATACACCTGGAATATTTTTGTGAATGTGCAGTAAACGATGTTGGCCTTCAGTCAATGGCAATGCGATTTCTGGGAAGTTCACCGCAGATAGCGTCATACCCTTATCTGAGTAGGCAACGAATTTCTCAGCAACTTCCAGACCGATGTTCGCTTGTGCTTCCATGGTCGAACCACCTACGTGAGGGGTTAAAATCACATTGTCCAAGCCACGAAGTGGTGAAACAAATTCTTCGCCGTTTGCTTTAGGCTCTTTCGGGAACACGTCAACCGCCGCACCCGCAATGTGGCCTGATTTAATCGCATCAGCCAAATCTTCGATGATGACACAGGTGCCACGTGCCGCATTGATGAAGATCGAACCCTCTTTCATCTGTGCAAACTGTTCTTTCTTGAAGAAGTTACGTGTAGATGGCACATCTGGAACGTGTAGGGAAACCACATCAGCAGTTGCCAAAAGCTCATCTAAAGAACCCACTTGGCGTGCATTACCCAACGGTAACTTGGTCACGGCATCAAAATAGATGACTTTCATACCCAGACTTTCTGCCAATACAGAAAGTTGTGAACCAATTGAACCGTAACCAACGATACCTAAAGTCTTACCGCGTGTTTCAAACGAACCGACCGCAGACTTGTTCCAGCCACCTGCATGTGTATCTTTTGATTTTTCAGGAACACGGCGCAGTAATAAAATTGCTTCAGCAAGAACCAGTTCCGCTACTGAACGCGTGTTTGAATACGGTGCGTTGAACACAGGAATACCACGCGACATTGCCGCTTTTAAGTCAACCTGATTGGTCCCAATACAGAAACAACCCACCGCAATCAATTTATTTGCTGCTTCAAAGATTTCTTCACTCAATTGCGTA
>NZ_DDAH01000224.1:0-2983 GCF_002333245.1 Acinetobacter sp. UBA2063 | reverse complement strand
AGATGGCACAGAGGCTACATAAATCCCTCGATTGGTAGCCATGAAAGCATCTTGATGCCAGCCCTTTGCCACCATTTCATGCGTGGTTCTTTGGTATAAATAACAGGGCCTTGAGGTGTCTGACGCTGCCAGGTAATTTTCTTGTTGGCATCCAGCACCAGTTTATAGGCATATTTGCTGAGGTTCTCATCCATTGTGGTGTGAACCGCCTGGGCAAGTGGTGGGCTGTTGAGCAGTACACCAATCTCAGTATTGAGATAGGCCGAGCGTGGGTCAAAATTAAACGAACCAATAAAAACCTGTTTTTCATCCAGTGCCATCAATTTGGCATGCAGGCTTGAACGGCTTAAGCCCTTTATGCTGACCTTGGCCTTTTTCGCCAAATCCTCGGTGTTTTTGTCCAGATCATTTTTATTCAGCGCAGGTAAAAATTCATAGAGCTGTACACCATGTTCCAATAAGTTCTGCCGATACTTGCCATAAAACGCATGGACCACCGCGACATCATTGGCCTTGAACGAGTTGGTCAGAACCCGTACCTTAACGCCATCCTTTGCCAAATCGGTCAGCATTTTTGCCCCTTTTTTTTCAGGAACAAAATAGGCTGAAATCAGGTCAACGTTTTTTTCAGGTTGTTCGAGATGCTGAATAAGCTGGAAATTGAGGTGTTCTTTCTTTTTTGCCTTAGACTTGATCTTGTCGGGTGAATCCTTGACCACTTCCGCCTTGACCCAATCCAATTGAATATCCCGACTCATCAGTGAGTCAATGGCCTGAGAGTTGCTGGTTAAATCCAGATAGTTTTGTACGGTAACTCGCTCGTAGTGCTCATCAAGCTGCCGTTTTAAACTTTCATAGCTGAGATGATGGGCACTTTGCTTGACCACTTCCTGCACTTTGTAGGCATATTCATGGCTCCAGTATTCATCAAAGGAATGTGAAATATCTTTCACCGCCGTGCCGACCAGCATCACATCAACATCAGAGAACTGGTAGTTGTCACTGACATTGTAATATTGATTGGTCATGTTGCGCCCGCCAATCAGGGCAACCTGATGGTCTGCGATGAAGCTCTTGTTGTGCATGCGTCGGTTGATGCGTTTCAGGTCCAGAATCATGTCGAGCGCACGATATTTCCGAAAGCGATAGGGGTTAAACAGCTTGACTTCAATATTAGGATGCTGTGCCAATGCCAGAAAAATTCCCTCGGTTGATTTGGCGTTGTTATCATCAATCAGCAGGCGAATCTTGACGCCACGGTCTGCGGCACGGATCAGCGCATGCAGGGCCAGTGAGCCAACCTTGTCGTTATCCCAGATGTAATACTGTAAATCCAGCCTTTTCTCCGCCTTGTCAATCAGGCTTAGGCGGGTCGCCAGAGCCTCCAGCGGCTCAAACAACACCAGATAACCCGTAAGGTCAGGATGCTGTTCTTGTAAGGGTTGAATGATTTGTGCCAGTGTGGTCTGGGCGGTGTCAACCTGCAAGGTGGTTTCAGGAATGGACTCTATTTTGTGTTTGGGTAAGGTGCTGCAACCTGCTACCGTGATCGCAATACTGCAATAAATCGCAAGCATACTTTTATTGTAAGTAGTTGTACTTATTTTCATATGTTTGTGATTTATACGGGCAAATTGCGTCATAATTGTTACTGATTAAAAGTTGGGCTTGAGTATAACATTTCATCGAAAAATATAAATATGAGATGTGATAACTGCCCCTGAGGTGAGGTGAATGAGCTCTGCACTGTTAAATTCAGATACAGTTATTTTAGTTTTCTATCTCCTGTTTGCGGTACTGGCACTGTGGGCACTGATTCAGGCTTGGATACATCAGGCTCGCACCGAAACCATTCATCCGTTTAAGGCGTTCGTGCATTTGCTGGCTTTTTATCTGTCTTATTTGCTAGTGCCACTTTGGTTTTTTAGCCTTTATGCAGGTTGGTCAGGTTACTACACCCCCCACCAAACCATTTTTGTGTTTCTGTTAAGCAGTGTGTTGGTCTATGCGCGTTTCATTGAACCACATCAAATTCATGTGAAATACCATCAATATCGTTTAAATCCACAGCGTGAATTTACCAAGCCTGTAAAAGTGGCATTGGTTGCAGACATGCATGTAGGGTTATTTTCAGGACATGAACGCCAACTCAAAACCATTGTCAAAAAATTAAATCAGGAGCAGCCCGATTTTGTGGTGGTGGCTGGAGACTGGACCTATGAACCTGAAAATCGTTTGGTGCAGGAACTGGCAGTATTAAGGGAAATACAAATGCCTGTTTATTCTGTGTCAGGTAACCATGATGAACAGTATCCAGGGCCACCAATCCAGAAACTATTGGCAAAAGCGCTGTCTGAAAACAATGTGATGGATATTGAGGGTAAGATTATTGAATTTGATGAGTTCCGTCTGGTTGGCATCGGGGATTTGTGGGCAGGAAAAGCCAATATGCGTTTTTTACCTGAGTTGCCACAGGATAAGCCGTGGCTGATTTTATCCCATAATCCTGATACGGTGGATATGGTGCCAGAATTGCCAAGCCATCCTCTGATGCTATCTGGACATACACATGGCGGACAAATTGAACTGCCGTGGGTCACCAGCTACATTATGAAACGGGTTTCGATTTTGGGGCACAAAAAAGGCTTTTACTCACATGAACATGCAGATGTATTTGTGACGGTGGGGACGGGGATGGTGGGTGTTCCATTTCGGTTTCGTGTGCCACCCACCATTGATATTATTGAATTATGCTAAAAAATATGTGAAAATGACAGGAAGTGGCTTAAAAATAGCCAATTAAATATTAAAACCCAAAAACCGCTTGCGTGGGAAATAAAACTGCCTATAATGCGACTCCATCGTCGGTGTTGTTGATTGAAAGTTTTTTTAAATCAGTTGCTTAAAGTGGTTTAAAATAAAGTTGAAATTACCTGTTGACTTTAAAGAGATTTAGGGTAACATAGCCGACCTAGCTTGATGA
>NZ_DDAH01000077.1:0-11568 GCF_002333245.1 Acinetobacter sp. UBA2063 | reverse complement strand
TCATCGAAATGGGAAATCATTGAAGCGGGTTTGAAATGCGTTCAGGGTAAACCTGTGGTGAACTCAATTTCCCTTAAAGAGGGTTATGATGAGTTTGTCGAAAAAGCCCGTTTATGCCGACAATATGGTGCAGCAGTTATCGTCATGGCATTTGATGAAACAGGACAAGCGGATACGGCTGCACGTAAACGTGAGATCTGTAAACGTTCTTATGATGTGTTGGTCAATGAAGTGGGCTTCCCTGCTGAAGATATTATTTTTGACCCGAACGTGTTTGCAGTTGCTACGGGGATTGAAGAACACAATAACTACGGTGTCGATTTTATTGAAGCGACAGGCTGGATTAAACAAAACTTGCCACATGCCATGATTTCAGGTGGTGTCTCTAACGTTTCATTCTCTTTCCGTGGCAATGAACCTGTGCGTGAAGCAATTCACTCAGTATTCCTTTACCATGCCATTAAACAAGGCATGACGATGGGGATCGTGAACGCTGGTCAAATGGCGATTTATGACGATATTCCTAAAGAACTAAAAGATGCAGTTGAAGATGTAGTTCTAAACCAAAATCAGGGTGAAAGTGGACAGGAAGCCACAGAGAAATTGCTTGAAGTTGCAGAAAAATTCCGTGGTCATAGTGGCGCACAACGTGAAGCTGAGAACCTTGAATGGCGCAATCAATCAGTTGAGAAACGTCTTGAATATGCACTGGTTAAAGGGATTACCACTTATATTGATGAAGATACCGAAGAAGCCCGTTTAAAAGCCAAACGCCCTCTTGATGTGATCGAGGGTGCATTAATGGATGGCATGAACGTGGTCGGTGACCTGTTCGGCTCAGGTAAAATGTTCCTACCTCAAGTGGTTAAATCTGCACGTGTGATGAAACAGGCCGTGGCATGGCTGAATCCGTATATCGAAGCGGAAAAAACAGGTAGCCAGTCTAAAGGTAAAGTCCTGATGGCAACCGTAAAAGGCGATGTACACGATATTGGTAAAAATATCGTGGGCGTGGTGTTGGGCTGTAATGGCTATGATATTGTCGATTTAGGTGTTATGGTTCCTGCTGAAAAAATCCTGCAAACCGCGATTGATGAGAAATGTGACATCATTGGTTTATCTGGTTTGATTACACCATCGCTGGATGAAATGGTTTTTGTTGCCAAAGAAATGCAGCGTAAAGGTTTTGACATTCCTTTATTGATTGGCGGTGCAACCACATCGAAAGCCCATACCGCAGTCAAAATTGACCCGCAATATTCAAATGATGCAGTGATTTATGTAGCCGATGCCTCTCGTGCAGTGGGTGTAGCAACTACCCTACTGTCTAAAGAAATGCGTGGTAACTTTATTGCTGAACATCGTGCGGAATATGCCAAGATTCGTGAACGTTTAGCCAACAAGCAACCGAAAGCAGCCAAACTAAGCTATGCAGAATCCATTGAAAATGGTTTTAAAATTGATGACAACTATGTACCACCAAAACCAAATACGTTAGGTACACAGGTTCTTAAAAATTATCCGCTTGAAACCTTAGTACCGTATTTTGACTGGACTCCATTCTTTATCTCTTGGAGTTTGGCAGGCAAATTCCCGAAAATCTTAGAAGATGAAATTGTTGGTGAAGCAGCAACTGATTTATATAATCAGGCACAGATCATGTTAAAAGACATTATTGATAATCAGCGTTTTGATGCCCGTGCCGTGTTTGGTTTATATCCTGCACAACGTACCGATGCAGATACCGTGAGTGTATTTGATGAATATGGTCAGAATGTCACACATACCTTTGAACATTTACGCCAACAATCCGATAAAGTCACAGGTAAACCAAACTTGTCTTTAGCGGATTATATTAAGCCATCTGCTCAACCAGAAGATTATTTGGGCGGTTTTACTGTATCCATTTTTGGTGCAGAAGAATTGGCAAATGAATATAAAGCCAAAGGCGATGATTATTCTGCAATTTTAGTACAGTCTTTGGCGGATCGTTTTGCCGAAGCTTTTGCAGAGCATTTGCATGAGCGGATTCGTAAAGAATTTTGGGGTTATAAAGCCGATGAAGTGTTAGATAATGAAGCACTGATCAAAGAGAAATATGTGGGGATTCGTCCAGCACCTGGTTACCCTGCCTGCCCTGAACATTCGGAAAAAGCCGTGTTGTTTGACTGGTTAGGTTCTGAGGAAAAAATTGGCACCAAGCTGACTGAACACTTTGCCATGATGCCACCATCTTCTGTGAGTGGTTTCTATTATTCTCATCCTGACAGTGACTACTTTAACGTAGGAAAAATCTCACAAGATCAGCTTGAAGATTATGCCAAACGGAAAAATTGGACTTTAGATGAAGCGAAACGGTGGTTAGCGCCGAATTTAGATGATTCAATTGCCTAATTAAGCACACACCAAAAACGATCCCCTTTATTAAAAGAATAGAGGGGATTTTAAATCATCAGGTGTTACGGATTTGTAAATTCAGTTTAAAATAATATTTACCATTGGTTTCCTGGTAAATCGTACCGAAACGATGACGTGTACTGGAAGCTGTATCCAGTTTGGTATTTAAAAATAAATATTCTTTTAAATCTGCATCTTTTATTACATGATAAAGTAAAAGATCACCATCTTTTCTGACCACAACCAAACCATTACAGGTATAAGCACCATCCCACGGCGTACCAGAGAACATGCCTAATAAAATTGCTTTTAGAAAATCCTTAACCCGAATCGTTTTGATTTCATCATCGACTAAATCTCTTAAATAACGCCCTTGACCTTTATAATATTTAAGTACTGTTTCTGCCAAATATTCTGGCATTAGCGAGTCTGCTTTTCGTAAATTATCATTAAATACGTCATTTTCACATTTATAAAATTCGAGTTGCCCTCCTAATTCTTCAATTTTAGTTAAACGATCCTTTATTTTTGATGAAGTTTCAATTTGATTAACATCCTGTAATGTACCTCTAAAATTCTTCACCTCATAAATAAAATTGGTTGTCGATCCTGCATTGAGTAGTGTTGGCGCACTGCCTAAAAATGATTTTATTCCCAATGGGTCATATCGATAACTTTGATTTTGAAATTCAAAAGAAATATTTAAATCAGCTTTAGTATATGAGTTGCCTTTAAAAGAGCTAATCTTTAATAATTCCAATAAACTCTGTTGTTCAATATTAAAAGTTTTTGTTTCAGGATTTAGAATAGTGTTCTTAATCTGGGCAAGCACTTCATCATTTAAAATATGCTGAATAGAGCCTAAATCAAACGTTTGATTTCCCTCAATAATTTTTAAGTGATCGTCACCAATGACATAAAATTTACTGGAACCAATATGTTGTAGAGCATAAATTTTAATAAATTCATTGGGTTGTTTTTCTTCTAGCCGAGCATTACCAAATGATAACTTTTTATCATGCATAAGCTTCAGGAAAGCATATAATTCACTCCATTCACCTTTATTGAATTTCATTAAATCCTTTTCCTCTGTACGCTGTATGGTATGTTGTTGTAAATAATTCTGCACTGCTTTTGCTACATGATAGACCACATCCACACAGACACTATTCCCCAGTTGTTTCATGGCCTGGGTTTGATTCACAGGAAACTCAAAATCATCAGGGAAACCCATCATCCGTTTTCCCTGTTTAGGGGTTAAACGGCGCACTTCATGGTTGACCAGATAACCGTCCCAGTTACGGCGATCATTAATCGGTGAACTTTTACCACCGACCCTTAAGGTGAAACCAATTTCGCGACTACATTCTGCTTCCCATACATCCGACATATTTAATTTAAGTGGGACTGGTGCTGGAAATTGAAACGCCTGCTGAGTCTCAACCAAATCTTTATTAAACCCAACAATAAAGATACGTGGGCGATGTTGTGGACGGCCGTATTCACTAGCCTTTAAGATTTTATAGTGAACTGAATAGTTTAACGACTCCAGCTCATGCCTGATAATTTGAAAAGTACGGCCTTCATCATGATTCACCAGTCCACGTACATTTTCCAAAATAAATGCTCTGGGCCTTTTTTTCGATAAAATTTCCAAAATACAATAAAATAAATTGCCTCTTTCCGACTTGGCCCCATCAATTAGCCCCTCTCTTTTTCCTGCATGAGAAAAGGCCTGACAAGGGAATCCGCCACATAAGATGTCATGTTCAGGAATCAATTCATAGGAGACTGAACGAATATCTCGATTAAAATCTTTTTCATCAATTTTATGGTTTTTTAAATAGGTTTTTCTGGCATGTTCATCAAATTCTGATGCAAAAACACACTGCATACCCAATTGAGATAAAGCAAGATGAAAACCACCAATCCCTGCAAATAAGTCTATAAACTTAAATTTTTCAGAAAAATCAAATTCTAAATTTGTACTCATTCACTGCAAGCTAAAAAAATCATTGTCCTATTATAGCCAAATATAAAATCGGATTGTTAAATGTATTGACAAACGTATGATCAATAATCAATGCATTCTTTCCACAAACAGCACCCCATCCAAATGATCAACTTCATGCTGCACAATACGTGCAGGAAAACCCTCGTAGCTGGTTTCAACCACGTCACCCTGTAAAGTGTAATAACGTAATTTAACCATTTGAGCACGTTCAACCTGTCCACGTTCATTCGGCACACTCAAACACCCCTCTTCACCAAAACAGGTCGCTTGAGAAAACTCTAAAATCTCAGGATTGACCATCACAACAGCATCCATTTCAGGTGCATCGGGATAACGTGGATTAGGTCGGGACGCCACAATAATCACACGCTTGGAAATATAAACCTGTGGTGCCGCAATCCCCACACCATTGCGCTCAAGCATGGTCGCATGCATGGCGGACGCAAGTGCCATCAACCATTTACTATTAAATTCCACATCTGACACCAATGCCGCTTTCAGCTTTAAAATTTCTTCACCACGCTGTGCCACAGGTAAAATCACACTCATCACATAACCTTATAATTGTTTTGACCAAATCGTAAATAATATCGTATTGGATATTGAATCGGGTTGCCATAATTTTCATTTAAGAATCTTGTCAAAGTACCGCTTTACTCAGTGTGGTTGGTGTCATTCTTGCGCTTCTGCCCTGTTTTCTACGCTTCTAAAAACAAAAAACTCCCCTGACGGAGAGTTCTTTTATCGCATCTAAATTAAAGGTTTTTCTTTAATTCATCTTCAACAATTTCAATCTCAAGTTGGCTAAACTTACGAATTTCGCCCTCTGCATGCTTTTCAAGCATTCCACCGATCAAAGGTACTTTCACCTTTACCGTCCAGGTCAGAGTAATGTCTACTTGGTTACCGTTACCTGTTACCTTACGCTCAGCTTTCGCTTCCAGTGGCAGGTTTGCGCCCAGCTCAACCGTTGAAGTCAGGTTTTTCAAATTGGTGATGTCTGAACGTTTTAAACGGAACGCATTTTTTAATAATTTTTTCGCAACTTCTGGAATATTTACATCAAGGTTATATTCACGGCGTAGGGTATAAATGTCGCCATTGATGTTGGATTCAATAATTTCCAGATTCTCACCTGGAATACGTTTACACACTGCTTCATGCAATGAGGTGTCGGCAACCAGTCTTGAAAAATCTTCAATTGAAACACCGTGAATTGTTTCGTTAACTGTAAATTGATGTGCCATCTTTAAACTTCCGTTTCATTGTAATTAGGATTTCGGGATTGTACAAAATTATAGCACTGTCTCTTGTAGAACAAAGAATTTTCTTGAAAAAAATGGGTGACTGCACGGATTAGTTATTTTTATTGTAATGATACCGCATACATAGTTTTACCGTTACGTGCTCAATATGGCTGATGTATAGGTAATGGTTGCCGTATTCAATGATGGCATAGAAGTGTTCAGCACCATCATCCAGTCCTGTCGCTGACCATGTGGTGCCCTGTGGAAATTCATCCAGCCATGTGGCTTTATAAAAATCCGAAACGGAGTCAAAAGCCAGATAGCTATCAGGGTCATCCATAATTTTGGCGGCCATCTGATCAAATTTTTGCTGTTTAAATGCTTCCAGACTCAGTAGCACAAATGTTCCCATGATTTTAAATAGTGTTAAATTCAGCATCGTGTCTAAAGTTAATATTTAGCCGAATTACAAAAATACCATGATATTCCTAGCGTTATATTTTGCTAGACCGCGTTCAATATGTTATCAACTGCTTATACTTTTATCTTTTACAACGATAAACTATAAGGAGTAAATATGTCTTATCAAAATATTTTAGTCGCTGTTGATGATTCTCCAATTTCTTATGCAGCAGTTGAACATACACTGTCTTTAGCAAAATTATCAGGGGCAAAAGTAACTGTACTCAGCGTGGTGGCCGTTGATCCATATGTCGGTGTTGATTTTTATCAAGTGGTACCAGCCATTACCGATCATTTTATGCAGGCTGAAGCGCATGCTAAAACCCAACTACAAGATATTTCTCAATCTTTCATTCGCGATGGAATTGAGGTTCAAACCAAAATTCATCATGGCCCAGCCAGTGAGGGTATTATCTTTGTCGCCGATGAAGTGGGAGCCGATCTTATCATTATGGGTTCGCATGGGCGTACAGGGGTAAAACGTCTGCTATTGGGTAGCGTTGCGCGTGCCGTTTTAACTGAATCACATATTCCTGTGCTGATTGTAAAGCAATAAGCGCTTATGTGAATGTCTAAAGCCTTGTTATTGTGCAAGGCTTTTTTTATTCTCGAAAGCTTTGCCATGTTTTAAAGGTATTTCGCTGATATAAATTTAAAGTTGAAAATTGCGGAATAATCGCTTCACTTTGCGTTGGTCTTAAAAATACAAAATCATCGACCTGAATATCACAATCTCTTGGAACGTTGACTAACTCCTGATTGCTACTCCGTCCATATAGAAAATGCGGATGTGCTTGTTTCGGATAGACATAATTGGCCAGCCAATAGCCGCCATAAATAAATAGGGCTTTAGATTTGTGTGGCAGTTTATCCAGTACAGACATGGCGGGAAGTTGGGTATAAGACAATACTTTTAATACTGGCGTAGCAATCCATAAAGCTGGCCGTAAAGCGGCTAAAAACTGACTGTCAAAATCGCTTGGTTTTAATAACATCGAACCAAAAGACAGATCATTGCAAACACTTTCTGTGGTATGAAAACTAAAAGTAGGACTGCCCCCGCCATTGAAACAAAGATTATCACCCCACAACGTAGGAAACTGTTTTTGAATCAGTTTTTGATATTCGGAATAGATGTGTTGGGATTGCTGATAGGCCAGTTCTGGTTTTTTAATCAGGGCTGGAATCTTGGTGACATGCGCATCATAACCCATTAAACCCGACAGTTTTAAATACTGTGGATATTGCTGAATCAGCTTTAATATTTCAGTGAGTTGCTGGGTTGACTGCACCCCACCACGATGCAAACCGACATCAATTTCAATATTCACTTGCAAGCAAATCGAATAGGCTTGGGCAATCTCCAGATATTGCTGTAGGCGTTGTTCGGTATCAATCAGCCATTGAATCTTTGCATCAGACCATTGCGAGTGTTGTTCGTAGAAATGATGTACCGCTTGGGTTGGCATCGGCTTGCCCAGCAAAATATCCGCTTCGGCAAAGTTTTCTAATATTGCAATGATATGCGGTTGATGGAACAGCATAAATCGCTGGGTATTGATCTGTTCAGACAGCATTTTTAATAAGTCTAAGCACGCCAGAGATTTTACCACCAGACGTGGTTTTAAGTGTTGGGCATGCATAAGTCTTACTTGAACATGCTGGATATTTTGTTTTAAGGCAGCCTCATCCAGGATGAGTTGCGGTGTCGCCATCCCCTGCTTTTTTAGATCAAGATTGAGTTGTTTAAAAAAATAATCCAGCATACTCACGTCCTTATTGTTTTAATCTTTTGCTAAAAATAACTTTTCCAGATATGGATTTAAAAACTTGGCCTGTGGGTCAAGCTGCTGACGCAAGGCCATAAAATCATCCCACTTTGGGTATAATGCCCGAAGCTGTACGGTGCTCATCGTATGCATTTTACCCCAATGTGGGCGTCCCTGATATTTCTGCAAAATTGGCTCAACTACATCAAAGATTAAACGTGGGTCCTGTTTATGATATTGATGTACTGAAATCGAAATTGAATCCTGCTGATAAAACGGACTGAGCCAAATATCATCACCTTTGACAAAGCGAAATTCCAGTGGAAAAAAGGTGGCAACCTGATGCTTTCTTAAGGCACGCAACACCTCATCCAGACATGCAATGCCCTGATCAACGGGAACATGGTATTCCATTTCATTAAACTTGGTATTACGCGGCGTTGGAAATATCTTACTCGACCAGTCAATATAGGTGCTTGGTTTGACAAAAATACCCAACAATTTCTGTAAATACGGATTCAGTGAGGGAAAGCTTTTGGTCAATTCAGAACACATGGTCAGCAAGGTATCATCCGAGGGGAAATTTTCCTTGCGTGGCAAAATCTCCTCATCGGTTTCATCCAGCGTTTTCAGCATCAGCTGTTTTTCATAGGAAAATACAAAACACTCAATATGCCGATGCTGATGTTTCCATTGCTGGATGTGTTGCATCATGTCCTCAACAGGACACAGCTCAATGTGTTCCCTGAGTTTATAGCGTGGACGATTTTGCATGGTGATCTTGGTCAATATTCCCAGACTTCCTAGGGAAACACGCCCAGCGACAAAGATTTCAGGGTTTTCGGTTCGACTACATTTTAAAATTTCACCCGAAGCGGTAAGTAATTCAAACCCCTCCACATAAGCCGAAATACAGTGCAAATCGGCTCCTGTCCCATGTGTTCCCGTTGACACCGCACCTGCCAGACTTTGCTGATCAATATCACCCTGATTCATCAAAGCCTGATTAATGGATTGCTGCTGTAAATACTGATCTAAATCGTATAAACGTGTGCCCGCATAAATATTGCTTTGACAACGTTCTAGATCGAAAGATGCGACACCTGAAATTCGATCTAAAGATACTAAGGTTGCATCGGTACACACTAACGGGGTAAATGAATGCCCTGCACCCACCAGCCGTATTTTTGCATGATCCCGAACAATAGACTGCAATTCCTGAATATTGGTGGGTTGTAGAATCTGTTGCGGCTTGGCTTTTTGGAAGCCCGACCAGTTCGACCAGATGCCTTGTTTTAAATCACTCATACTGCCTCTCCCTGGCTTGTCGCAGTTTTTAAATTACCATAATTGCTTCGTTTTGCGAGTTCCTGTTCTGGAATCGGTTTTGGTCGTGTGACTTGATCATAATTACGCTGATTTTTATCCAGCAATAATTGTTCAGCCAATAACTTGAATTTGCTTTGGCAAGCTGCCAGTGTCCATTGCCCAAACAGGGTATGTCCACCCTCATAGGCCTGTTCCTGATATTCTTCATAGGTGGTGACATAGCCCATATAATCATTGCAGTAGGAGGCCAACCAAACGCGCTCTATATCAGACTGATCAGCAAATACCTGTTTTACCGTATCCACAACCCGTTGTCCTGCAATGGTGGTGAACTCGCCTGGACAACAGACTATTGCCAAATTCCCCAATCGAATCATCTGTAATGGCACAACGTTTGGCACCAATGGACTCTGCTGAATCGCGCCCGCCTTGACCTGTCGGTTCATCTCTGCAATGAGAGGATCAAGAATACTGGGCGGAAAACCAATCGGCTGACCCAAAATCTTTTTAGAGCCTGCCTCTAATACAATCTGTTTCGGCCCCTGTGAAGCATAGAGTTGTTGATAGTTGACAAAATCTGCTGCCTTGGGATTTTTGCTCTTTTGTTTACGCAATTGGTCTGCCAAAAACTGCATAACTTTAATTAATGGCTTTGGTGCGCCTAATCCATCGACAGGCGTACCAGCAAAAAAAGCGGTGCCATGACAGGGTTGACTGGTTTTTGCGCCAATCTGCCCTTGTGCAAATTCAGGTGGAATCTCAATATTGCTTAAATCCACATAGGAACATATCGCATCAATTTTTCCTTGTATTGGCTTTAAAGATTGCTGGAATGCAGCCAAAGCCAGTTCACTTTGATAGCGTCCATTTTGCTGTGCATATTGGTATTCCTGTTCGCCTTTAATCTTGTTACGAATTTTAAGCTGATCTTTTCCATGAAAATGCGGAGAGACATCGCCTGCAGTGGCTTGAGCAAAAATCGTGACTGGATTTTGAATACCTTGCTCAATTAAAGCCTGCTCAGAAAATGCAGCGGCATAACCTTTATTGTCCCCATCATAAGCCTTTAATTTATTACCAAGACAAGTAGCATGGACACCAAACAATGAAATAAAGGATTGTAACTTTTGTTCCCGATAAAAACCGATCAGTTGCATTTCACGGTTTAAAGCCAAATGTGTTTCACGCTCTGAATATGGCTTCACCTCTGGATTACGGTTATAAGCCTTAATCGAGCGATTCCATGCCACAGGTGTATCTGCGGCAAAATGCTGGGTGCTAAGACAAATCTCAGTGTCTTGTTCAGTATTAATGCAAGTTTGAATACTCAGTACAATGGCATCCACAATTGCATTTAAATGTTCGGGCACAAAACCTGGGGTTGGCATGTTATATAAGGCTTCATGTGCGCAACCACCTGGCCCAGAATGGGTATGGGTTGCCATCAGTACCAATTGATTTTCATCAAACTGGGAACCCAATATTTGCTGTAATCGCTGCATAGATTGACTGCGCATGGCATGGGTAATACAACCTAAATCCAGACAGCAGATAATGAGCCGATGCTGTTGCTGATCAATAATACTAAAGCTACGTGCATATAACGCCGTACGTTTTTCATAGGCACGATGTGACCATTGTCCATAGCCAAACATGGCATAGCCTTTTGGTGTAATTTTAATTTCCTGTTTATCCCAACCAACCTGATACATTGGTATTTTCCTTTTAAGTTCTTTTTCTAGCTGTCTGTTATAAAGCATGTTGAAAGTTAAACAAAATTATACGATATCCAAAAGGGTTAAAAAGAGTTTATTTTGGAGGGCAAAACGGACTTATGCCTAAACGAATCATTCATACAACTGGTGCGCAACAATTTACACCACCGACCATTCTGGCCAGCCTGATCCACTATGCGGAACAACAGCATTGGGATTATCTAACATGGTTTAAAGATTCAGGTCTGGATATAGGGCAAATCCAGCAAACAAATGGTGTCGTTCGTTTTACCCAAATGTATGAAGAGAACCGTACCGAGTCTGTCGGAGAGTCAATATTCTGAGATGAGAAGCATTGCTTCGCAAGACGTAGCGAAGCGTAGGGTCCCGATGACAAAATTAAAATATACCCCTGAAATCAGAGAAAGAGCGGTTCAATTATTGATTGAATCTAAAAAAGATTATCCATCGAACTGGGCAGCAGTTTCTGCAATTGCGCCTAAAATTGGCTGTACTCCTGAAACTCTACATGTTTGGTATCAAAAGCATTTAGATCAGCAAAATCCCATTAAAGTACAACAGATATCTGACCAAGAAAAAATGAAGCAAATGGAACGTGAAATTAAAGAATTAAA
>NZ_DDAH01000257.1:0-5370 GCF_002333245.1 Acinetobacter sp. UBA2063 | reverse complement strand
GTACAAGTTGCTGTAGAAGCATGTTTAGTTCGTCTGATCACAGATACTTTATAAACTATTTTAATACTTTTTTGAATCCGTCAATGCGTAAGTCCTATAAATTGTAAACTTAAGACATTTAGGCGACAATTTATGTCGCACAACTCATCCTGCTTTCCATAAGAACCCGATCTAATTATTCAGTTCCATATTCAAGAATCTCGCCAAAATCGGGTATCATTCTTCAAAAGAAAATCATTTCAAATCTCATGAACCAGCTTTTAAACCCATTAAGAAAACAGCTTCGCCTAAAAAGAAAGCGACTTTCTCCTTATGAACAAAAGAAAGCTGAACAACAGGTTTTAAATCGACTCAGATATTTGCCACAGTTCAAGTCAGCCCAAAAAGTTGGCATGTATTTACACGCCTTTGGTGAAGTGCATACCCGAAAAATCATCCAGTTCTGTTTTCAAAAAAACAAGCAGGTCTATCTACCCATGATCTGTAATATGAACCAAAACCTGGTTTGGGTAAAAATCAGCTCCAATCAATATTTAAATAAACGTTTTTCCCATCATCCTCTCGGTATGAAAGAACCAATGGCAACGCGTGGGCAGCATGTTTCCACCCTGGATTTACTGATTATGCCTTTATTGGCCTGTGACCAGCTTGGAACGAGAATCGGTATGGGAGGTGGATTTTATGACCGTACTTTGGCAACTGCCCCACATCGTCCTTTTCGGCTGGGACTCGCCCATTCTTTTCAATATATAAATGAACCTTTATTCAGACAAAAATGGGATCAACCCATTGATGGATTATTAACCCCTCAAAATTTTTATTATTTCAAACGATAAATAGCTAATTTTATTAATTTTAACCGCCAATCTTGAGTAATTTAGTCTTTTTTTCATATTTTATAAATTAAAACCCTTGTAATTTTAAAAATGCACTTCACTATAAAAAACATGGCAACACCGTTGTCACTCATTAGGAGTGCCCATGTCTGAATATATTTTAAATAATGAATCAAGCTTAGAGCCACAGGTTCCAAGTGTATTACCACTATTAGCATTACGTGATGTTGTGGTCTATCCACACATGCAAATTGCGCTATTTGTGGGTCGTGAAAAATCGATCAATGCAGTGGATGTGGCTCGTAACGGTGACAATTTAGTATTTGTAGTTGCGCAAAAAGATTCGCTTACAGAAGAAATTGATCACGATAACCTCTATCAATATGGAACCGTGGCTAAAATCGTACAGGTCGTCAATCATGAAAATGATGAAAACTGCATTAAAGTACTGATTGAAGGTCTGCATCGTTCTAAATTAGAGCGCATTATTGATGGTGAAGAATACTTGACTGCCGAGCACAGTCTCAGTCCAATTACATTACCATTGGATGAGGAAGCTCAAGCAACTCGCTTAAACGAATTACGTACCCTATTCGCTCAATATGCTGAAGCGAAATTACGCAATGCACGTGAGCTTGTTGCAGCAGCTAATAAAATCGAAGACCTGTTACAACTGATGTTCTTCGTTGCGACCCGTGTGCCTTTAAACATTGAAGTGAAACAAAACTTTTTAGAGCACGACGAGTTTGAAGCGCATTTGCAAGAGTTGATGAGCTATTTGGTGAATCAATCTGCTGAACAGCAAATTGAACAAACGTTACATGACAGTGTTAAACGTCAAATGGAAAAGAACCAGCGTGAATACTTTCTAAATGAAAAAATGAAAGTTATTCAACGTGAGCTTTCCGATATGAATGGTGGTGCTGAGGATGACGTTGCGGAAATCGAGAAACGTCTTGCTGAAGCAGATTTACCTGAACATGTACGCAAAAAAGCTGAAGCTGAGTTCCGTAAACTCAAGGCAATGCAACCTGCATCCAGTGAAGCAGCCGTTGTTCGTAACTATCTAGAAGTCATTTTAGATACGCCTTGGAATAAGGCGAGCAAAGTCAGCATTAACTTGGCCAAAGCACAAGAGATTCTTGATGAAGATCACTACGGCTTAGATGACGTCAAAGATCGTATTGTTGAGTATCTGGCGGTTCAGTCGCGTGTTAAAAAACTCCGCGGGCCAATCTTGTGTTTAGTCGGCCCTCCAGGTGTAGGAAAAACTTCTCTTGGGGAATCAGTAGCGAAAGCGACTGGTCGTGAGTTTGTCCGCATGGCCCTCGGTGGCGTACGTGACGAAGCTGAAATCCGTGGTCACCGTCGTACCTATATCGGTGCGATGCCAGGTAAAATTGTACAGTCTTTAACGAAAGTTGGGGTTAAGAACCCACTGTTCTTACTCGACGAAATCGATAAGATGGCACAAGACTACCGTGGCGATCCTGCTTCTGCATTGCTTGAAGTGCTTGATCCATCACAGAACAGTAAGTTCAACGATCACTATTTAGATCTTGATCTGGACTTGTCTGAAGTGATGTTCATCTGTACTGCCAATAGCATGAATATTCCAGAAGCTTTACTGGATCGTATGGAAGTGATTCGTCTACCGGGTTATACCGAAGATGAAAAAGTGAATATTGCTGAGCGCTACCTTGTTCCAAAAGCGATTAAGAATAATGGCCTACGTGCAAAAGAACTGACTGTTCATGAAGAAGCCATTCGCGACATCGTACAACGTTATACACGTGAAGCTGGTGTGCGTAGCCTTGAACGTGAAGTGTCTAAAATTGCACGTAAAGTTGTAAAAGAGGCGGTGAGCAAGAAGTCTAAAAACCTACAGGTTGATGTGACTTCTGCAAATCTTCCAGAATATCTGGGTCCACACAAGTTTGACTTTGGTGTTGCTGAGGATGAAGCGCAAGTGGGTCGTGTCAATGGTCTGGCGTGGACTTCGGTGGGTGGTGAGTTACTGACCATTGAAGTTGCAGCCGTAAAAGGTAAAGGTAAATTCATTACCACAGGTTCACTCGGTGATGTAATGAAAGAATCAATTACCGCAGCAATGACCGTGGTTCGTACACGTGCGGATGAATTGGGAATTGAATCATCTCGTTTCGATGAAACTGATGTCCATGTTCACTTACCTGAAGGTGCAACACCAAAAGATGGCCCATCAGCTGGTTTAGCCCTGACCACTGCCCTTGTATCGGCATTTACAGGTATTCCGATTCGTCCAGACATTGCCATGACAGGTGAAACAAGTCTTGGTGGTCGTGCGATGCGTATTGGTGGCTTGAAAGAAAAGCTTCTTGCGGCACACCGTGGTGGAATCAAGCTGGTGTTCATTCCACAGGATAACGTCCGTGACTTGGCTGAGATTCCAGACAATGTTAAGGAAGGCTTGGAAATCAAGGCTGTGAAAAGCATTGATGAAATCCTGCCTTTGGCTTTGACGGATACACCAAAACCTTTGCCGAAAACACCGATTGTAAAACCAGTGGAAGAAGCAAAGGCTGCACGTCACTAATCCTTGAAAAAATTAAAGAGAGCTTCGGCTCTCTTTTTTTGTTACATATTTTGGTTGAAAAATAACCAGTATATTGCATAATGAAATGGAGTCGACAAAACAAAGGCCAAACTTGACTCATGAACTCATTTTAGTGCCATCTGAACTCCAGACAGATGGCACTTTGATCGCAGCTCATACGCATGTTGAGCTGCGTTTTTTATGGAGAGAATAATCCGCTATTTTGTATCTTTTATGACAAGATAAACCGTTTGCACCATCCCATGACAACCAGCAGCATTTATAATGTGCTGAATCTATCGATTTAAACAATCCTATGAAAATTCGTATTCTCACCATTGGTCAAAAAATGCCTGCCTGGGTACTCACTGGCTTTGAAGATTACTTCAAACGTATCCAGCCCTTTGTACAGACTCAGGTGATTGAGCTGCCTATGGCGAAACGTGGAAAAAATGACTCTGAGGCAGATATCCTAAAATACTGTCAAATTGAGGGTGAAAGTATTTTGAATGCCCTCAAGCCAAATGAGACATTGATCGCTTTAGAAGTCGGCGGGCGCGAACTCAGCACTGAAAAGCTGGCAGACACCATGAAGCAATGGATGCTAGAGGGCAATGACATCGCACTTGCCATTGGTGGCCCAGATGGCCATTCCGAAGCGGTACGCAAGGCTGCGGCCTGGCACTGGTCATTGTCCAAGCTCACCATGCCCCATCCCATGGTGCGTATCTTGCTTATTGAACAACTGTATCGTGCGATGAGCATTAACCATAACCATCCTTATCATCGGGCATAGCGCTATACTTGTTCTGATTTTAGAACAATATGTTGAAGTTTAACTACTGTCATTCCTTTAAAGAATTTGTCACGATAATCAGGTCTCTCCAATCAGGTGCGCTGTTATGAACTTGCAAACTTTACCAGGGTTATTTATCTCTCATGGTTCGCCAATGCTCGCACTTGATCCTGAGCAGGTTGGTCCTGCCCTATATCGCCTAAGCAGCAATCTGCCAAAGCCCAAGGCCATTGTGGTGATGTCAGCGCATTGGGAAAGTCAGGCGCTGGAAGTCAGCACCTCCACTCGACCACAAACCTGGCACGACTTTCGCGGCTTCCCACCTGAACTGTATCAGATTCATTACCCTGCGGCAGGCGCGCCAAAGTTGGCCGAGGAAATACTGAGTTTATTTGCAGAAGCAGATATTGCGGCCCACGCAAACAGCACCCGTCCACGCGATCACGGCGTATGGATGCCGTTGTTACATATGTATCCAGAGGCAGATATTCCTGTGATTGAAATTTCCCTGCCAATTCACATGAATGCGGATGAAATTTACAAAATCGGGCAAACGCTTGCACCATTACGTGATCAACAAATCCTGTTGATTGGTTCAGGCAGTATCACCCACAATCTGGCTGAGCTATCATGGCACAACCCTACAGATGTGCCGATCTGGGCCAGTACATTCAGAAATGCAGTGGTGAGCAAATTGACCCACCAGAACTATGATGCGGTGCTGGATTGGCCATCATTACCCTATGTCCAGCGCAACCATCCCACACTTGAACATTTTGCCCCACTGTTTTTTGCGATGGGGACAGGTCATCGTTTTACGATCGTACATAGCAGTTTTTCAATGGGTTCACTGGGCATGGATATTTATCGGTTTGATTAAAATTTCATATCGTAAAAAGGGACGGTCATCATCGTCCCATCCATAAGGCCATAATTGCTGGAATATTACAAATAAATACATTTAGCAAACTGAATACCTAAACGTACTACATGCTCTTTTTTAAGAATACTTTAAGCTTAACACTGTTATTTATTTACTGTCATTTTGAACATGAAAATCAAATATTTAGTTCTTGCCTTACTTCCACTTTCCCTAATAGCCTGCCAATCAGCACAAAATATAACTGACAGCGTAATTACACAATTGACATCCTCCCCGACCT
>NZ_DDAH01000073.1:0-6809 GCF_002333245.1 Acinetobacter sp. UBA2063 | reverse complement strand
GCAGAACAGACGGCCACCATTCAGGCAGGCAGCAATACACAAGCAGCAACACCGAAAATCGCGGTGACTGAGCAAAAACCAACCACTCCAACAATTAGGCAGGAAGTTCAACAGGCGGCCGTTGTTCAGGCAGCAAATGTCCAGCCAGTCAATGAGAATGTTCCTGCTGGGAAACCCATCCAAAATACCGAAAATAAACCTGTGGAAGAAAAGCGGGATACCGTGGCTGAATATCAGGCAAAAAATAAAGAACAGCCAATCAGGCAGAAGCCAGCCCAAAGCAGCCCACCTGCAACATCAGGTGAAAATAGTCAACAGCAACATGTGGTTAGACGTAATGAGTCACTATGGAGCATTGCACAGAGAATTGCAGGACAAACCCAGCAACCTGTGTACAAAGTCATGAACCAGATCAAGGCGCAGAATGAACATGCTTTTGTTGGTGGTAATGCCAATCGGTTGAGACAGGGTGCTCATTTAAATTTCAATCTGGGTACAGTTTCAGGCCGCCAAAACCCAGATGCAAATCAAATGACAACCCAAACAGCGCATGGTGTGCCAGCAGGAAAAGTAAAATATCGCCTACAACAGGCGGAAATGACCCTGATTGCTGAAAGTAATCAAGATTCCAGTACTGGAAGTGCGAAAAAAGACACACAACAACAAAAAACCAGTGCAGATTTATCATTAAAAGTTATGACAGCACGCGAAAAAACCGTTACATTACAAAGAAACGTAACACAGTTAGAATTGGCATTACGTGGTAAGGAACAACGAATTCAGTTACTGAATGCTCGGCTTGCAGAGCTACAGGAACAGTTGAAAGCGCAACAGGAAACTAAAAAGCCAACACGCTAGGTTACGGGAAGATTCTCATAAATTTGCACAAAAGCGGCTCTATCTTCAAGGGGTATGGATCATGTCAACTATAATAATTGTACTGCTAGTCGTTGTACTGGTTGTTGCAGTCGTTTTAAAAAAACGTGGTGACAATCAAGGCAATACAGCATCCAGAAAAGGTGCTAGCAAGACAGCTAAAACAGCAGCTACAAAAAAAGTTTCACGTACAACACTGGCACGTGAAGAACAGGAAGCCGCCCCGCAATCCACCAGCCCGATTCCAGACAGTCTGCGCCAGAAACTTGAACAGCAAATTCAAAGTGGCAACTACCAGACTGCTGAGGCACAGATCAATCAGGCCTTAAAACAGGATAATACCCAGCATGAGCTGTATCTGTTCCTGCTTGATATCCATTTGGCACAGAGGGATGATTTTGCCGCCGATCAGTTGATCAAGCATGTTCATGCCTTAAAACTGGAAGAGATTGCACGAGCCGCTGAAGCAAAACACCGTGAATACGAAAGAAACAGACAGCCTGACTCAATTGAGTTTAGCCCAAGTCATTTTCAACAACCGCATACACCTGCTGCAAGCCCTGTTCAGAACAATACCGCTGATTTTGATGCACTGGTTCAAACCCCAGCCAAACAGTCTTTTGATGATTTACAGTCTGAATACAGCACACCCGCTGAACAGGAAAAACCTGCTGAACCAGTTCCTGAAGTTCAACCTCTGGATTTCAACTTCTCTTTCGAACAGAAAGAAAGTGCCGAACCTAGTCCTGTAACTGAAACTGTAGAGACCAAAGAACAACAACCCCTTGAGTTCTCATTCAATTTAGAAACAGGCACGACCTCTCCAGCAGTTGAAGAAACAAAAACTATAGAGAGCAAGCCAGAATTAAACTTCGATCTATCCATTCTGGAAGTCGGTTCAAACCAGACTGAAACCAAGTCAGAGGATATTCCAGCCCCAAGCCTGGATTTTAATTTTGAGCCATCTGAGAATAAACTAGAGACGCCACCTGCGGCTGAAAAAATCGAGTTCACCTTTGACGTTACAGAGACAGTGATCCAGACTGAACCTAAAACAGCATTTATTGAACCAGCACCGCAAGCCCCCGCAACAGGCAATGATCCTTTGGCCCAATCATTCCCTGATCTGCAACAGCTTGATGAAGCACAGCTTAACCTTGAACTGGCTGAACAATATATTGAGCTCGGTGTCTATGAGTCAGCACGGGAACTGTTAAAGAACAGCCAAGCGCTTCTAAATGCGGAGCAACAACAACGTTCAGAAAAGTTACTCAATAAAATAGCTTCCTGAATTTGATCCGTCTAATATAAGCAGTCTTATAGACTGCTTTTTTTATACCAAAAATTCTGATTATGCAAAAAATCGCTTTGATTTATATGGGTGGTACATTTGGCTGTATTGGCGAACCACTTATGCCAATGCCCGAACAAGCCTTTTTACCTTTGCTGGAAAAGGTTATCCCCCCCCATTTACAGGTTGAATGTTTCGCAGCTCCTAGCATTAAGGACAGCAGTGCATGCACAGCAGTGGACTGGCTGCAACTGATACAACAGATTCAGCAATTACAGCACAACAATTACCAATATTTCGTGATTATTCATGGTACAGACACACTAAGTTATGCTGCGGCAACACTTGCCCGTTTTCTGGGAGATTCATGCCATGCAATCATTACAGGAAGCCAGTATCCGCTACTGAATGTTGACGGAAATGACACACGGGAATTTACCGATGCGCTTGGAAATCTGCATTTGGCACTGGAACAGGTACTAAAGCTCCCTGAGGGTGTATATCTTGCTTTCCACCAACAGGTTTTTCATGCTCAAACCACATTGAAAGTACACACAACCGAACTGGATGCTTTTACAGGAATCCCTGCTACCAAAGAATGCCTGACATCTACCAATCAGTTTATTGTAAAAGATGATCACATTACACAGGCTGCACAACTGTGTGTGCTTAACCTCATGCTACAGCCAATACCGCAACAGCAACTAATCTTACAACTCAAAAACGTTCTGGCTGCACCTCCACAGTTTTTGGTGCTGCAAGGTTTTGGAACAGGCAATATCGCTGTCAATGATGAGATTTTGGCCTTGTTTGAAGATCTATATCATCAAAAGTGCCTGATCATTGTCAGCAGTCAGGTTACTTTTGGCCAACTTGACCAGCGTTATGCGGTCAGCTCATGGATGCAATCTGCCAGGGTTTTAATCAATGATTGTCACAGTCATGCCGATTTATATGCAAAAACATTGCAAATGTATTTAAAATACCCGACCCATGATCAACGCTTTGAACATTGGCATCATCATTAGCACTGAGGTTTAAATATGCAACGTTATGCAATTGGTATTGAATTTTGTGGTACTCAATACCGTGGCTGGCAAACCCAACAGGCAGGCGTTGCAAGTGTTCAGGAAACCATTGAGAAAGTTCTCAGCAAAATTGCCAATGCACCTGTCCTACTACATGGTGCTGGACGTACCGATGCAGGCGTGCATGCCACCAATATGGTTGCCCATTTTGACACTGAGGCAGTCCGCCCTGAACGCGGTTGGCTGATGGGCGCGAACAGCCAGCTTCCAAAGGATATTTCAATTCAGTGGATCAAGTGCATGGATGAAAATTTTCATGCCCGTTTCAAGGCTGTTGCGCGTCGTTATCGCTATGTCGTGTATAACGCCCCTCACCGCCCAGCATTACTAAATAAACAGGTTACGCATATCTATTATGCGTTAAATGCAGAGAAAATGATTGCGGCAGCGGCCAAGTTTGAGGGCACTCATAATTTTGAGTCATTCCGTGCAGCGGCCTGCCAGTCAAACCAGCCTGTACGCCATGTAAAGCATTGTCGTCTATTTAAACATGGTCGTTATTTAGTTCTTGATATTCAGGCAGACGGTTTCCTACACCATATGGTACGAAATATCATGGGTTGTTTACTGGAGATTGGACAGGGCCTATATGAGATTGAGCATATTGACACCATGTTCGCTGCACAGGACCGTAAAGCTGCTGGTATTACTGCACCGCCTGACGGACTTTACTTTATTCAGGCCTATTACCCTGAAGAATTTGACTTGCCACAGCCACCATTAGGTCCACAGTGGTTAAACCTGCCTGAATAAAAAGCCCTATCAATAAAAGATAAGACCTGGCCATTTTAAAAAATCTAGCGTTGTTTGCGTTTACGGTATTCCACTGGCGTTTCATTGGTCCAGCGCTTAAAGGCACGGTAGAACGTACTTGGCTCGGAGAACCCTGTTAAATAAACGATTCGCTCCACACTTTCATTGGTGCTCGCCAGCAGCCTCTTCGCCAAACGACAGCGATAGTCAGAAAGAATCTGCTGAAAGCTGGTATTGGCTTCACTCAACTGGGTACGCAAACGGCGTGGGGTAATATTCAGTTGTGCCGCAACAGTTTCCAGTGTGGTTTCACCACTTTCCAGTGTCGAACCAATAGCACGGCGTACCTCACCCACTAAATCGTATCGAGCCAGTTCTTGCAACTTCTCAATCGCAAGCTGTTCATGCAGCTGCAGTAATTCAGGTTCAGCTTGCCATAATGGATAATCAAGCACGGCATCATCAAAATAAAGGCGGGTTTCTTTTTGACCCAGACTGACAGGGCAACCATACACCCGAAAATATTCATCATCATCCGCACCTTCATTGAAGTTGAAGTCAATGTAGATTGGCTGAAACTGCCCTTCGGTAATGAATTTAAAGAAACGAAGAATACCTGACATCGCACATTCAGAAAAATGGCGATTGACCAGATTGTCAGACCAGTACTGTTCGCCATTGCTTAAATAACAGCGTCCATCCTGAATCACCAGTTTGGCATCAAAGGCATCACTGATCAAGCGCTGATAGGCCAGAGCACGTTTCAGGCCCTCCCCAAAGGTTTCACTACTGATAAATAGATGCTCAATCACCTGACCACGATAGAGCGGTAAATGCTCACCTAAATGCAATCCAATATCAGGATCATTGCTGACTTCCTGTGCCGCAATCCAGAATGCATTTTGCGCACTTAATGGCGTTCTGGCATTGGTATCAATTTGATTTAGCGCTACTCCTGCTTTTGTCAGAATCTCTTCAGTTGGCAATCCTGCTTTACGAATTGCCTGATAACCAAAGCGTAATACAACTGATGCATCTGTTAACTGACCCACGCAGTGCCCTTCCCTGTAGATACTTTATTATGACAATAACACTAAATTTAGATTAACGTTGATTGACCAAACTGACAACACTATTCTGCTTCTTTTGTTAAAAAAATTCGTCGATTGTCTGACAGTTTTTTCCAAATGATTACTCAAAGCTTTGCTGCAACTTCACCTTGTAAAATTCAAATAAATTGACTATAATTTGCCCCTTTCCAATTTGATCATCAGGTAGGCCATGGCCAATAAAGAGGAACTCATTGAGTTCGAAGGCGTTGTCACCGAAACGCTTCCTAATACGATGTTCCGTGTACGTCTAGAAAACGGTCACGAAGTTATTGCTCACATTTCTGGTAAAATGCGTAAACACTATATCCGTATTTTGACAGGCGACAGCGTAAAAGTTGAAATGACACCTTATGACTTAACCAAGGGTCGTATCACTTATCGTGCACGCTAAGAATTAGTGAATGCAAAAAAGCCACATCAATATGTGGCTTTTTTTAGGTGCATAAACAAGGGTTTATTCACTTAAACGTGTGGTTTTACATCCTACGGTTTGGCACTCACGTAGACGTTCCAGCAACCAGTGATTGCGTTCCTGTGTTGTGGTCAGGCGGCATTGCACATCAACACTGTTCTGCTGTGAATCTGTACAGCTTGCGTCGCGATGACGTATCCATGCGAGCTGTGCCTTTTTTAGAATCTTTTGCTGTGTCTCATTGAGCTGCTGCTGGCGTAACTGCTGATAATTTTTGTTTAAGTCAGCATCTGCACTGGCATAAATTTTATTGGTACAGTAAATATCATCATATTTTTATGTTATAAAAAAACGCAGCGATTGCTGCGTTTTCGGGCTGCTTATGTTGCTTAGCCTAAGACTGCAACCACAGCTTCACCCATGGCATCTGTACCGACCTTGGTCATTCCCTCAGCCATAATGTCAGCTGTACGCAAACCTTGATCCAATACTTGACCTACAGCATATTCAATTGCTTTTGCTGCATCTTCTTCACGGAAGGTATAACGTAACATCATCGCAACTGAAAGAATAGTTGCCAATGGATTAGCAACATTTTGACCAGCAATATCTGGTGCAGAACCATGACATGGCTCATACATGCCTTTACCATTTTCATCTAAAGATGCAGAAGGCAACATGCCGATCGAACCTGTCAACATTGCTGCTTCGTCAGATAGGATATCACCAAATAAATTACCTGTGACGATCACATCAAACTGCTTTGGTGCACGTACTAACTGCATCGCTGCATTGTCCACATACATATGTGACAACTGGATATCTGGATATTGTGCCTGCTGCAAGTCAGTTACGGTTTGCTTCCACAATTCAGTCACTTCAAGGACATTTGCCTTGTCAACTGAACACACCTTGCCACCACGCAGACCTGCAAGCTCAAACGCCACCTTGGCAATACGCTTGATCTCACTTTCTGAATAAACATCAGTGTTATAGCCTTGCTTTTCACCATTTTCCAGTTCACGAATACCACGTGGCTGACCGAAGTAGATACCACCTGTAAGCTCACGTACAATCAGGATATCCAGACCAGCAACAATTTCTGGCTTCAGACTTGAAGCGCCCGCCAATTGTGGATAAAGGATTGCAGGACGCAGGTTGGCAAACAGGTTCAATTCGCTGCGGATTTTTAACAGGCCACGCTCTGGACGGATTGAACGTTCAATGGTATCCCATTTAGGCCCACCAACCGCGCCCAACAAGATTGCATCGGCTTT
>NZ_DDAH01000065.1:0-4489 GCF_002333245.1 Acinetobacter sp. UBA2063 | reverse complement strand
TTTTACGGCTATTCGGATAAAGTCGGCTGAATCAATATGCACCACACTGAGCTTGCCCGTATGAATCCACCAGTTGAAGACCTGCCCATGCCGTAAATGATGAAATTTCGGCGGATAAGGCGGAGGTGTGGTCATATCCCCTGGTAAAGGCACGCGACCAAACAGTGCCTTACCGTGTATGGATGGCAAACCCACAACTTGCCATTTTCCACAGTCAATGGTTTCCCGCCCCTTTGTTTCAAGCATCTGCTGTTCCGACAGGCCTGCTGAACGTCCATACATTAATGTGGCCTGTGAACCAATTAACCGTGCCCCCGTTTGTTTACACACTTCTGGCGCATCCAGAATATGATCGTAATGTGCATGACCAATCAGCACCTCATCCGCCTTTGAGATATACCGTTTCACTAATGCTGGATCGCTCAATAAAGGTTGGGTAAAGGTCTGCCACAGGCTTGGACGGCTAATAAAGGGATCGAGCACCACCGTGCGATGCTGGTCAGACAGGATAAATCCCGCTGTCCCCAAATACCTGATTTTTAAATTTTCAACTGTTGCCTGAGCGGGCGATGCAGCAGCCCATCCTGCCTCGGGAGCTTTAAGTAAATATTTCAGCATCCTTATTCCTTGGTCTTTTTCTATTCATCCATGTTTTATCAATTCATTAAAACAGAATCAGAAGAATGATTATATATTTTTCAGTGTTCTTGCAATTTTGTTATAGTTGACCGACTGAGCGTTTAGACAGAGATGTCTTGCACTGTTTTGCACCATATTAACCAGAAGAACATAAAATAGAATGACTCGTGTTTTTTTAATGTTGGGGTTGGCATTTTTTCTATTGTGGTCGGGTTATCAAACCCGCCAACATCCTCAACTCAAGTTTAATTCGCTCACAGATCGTATCACCCACCCTCTTGATACACGGCTACGTTATCGTATTGCCGCAGTTGACCCACGTTTTAAACTCAGTGTTGAGCAGGTCGAGGCGATTAGCCAGCAAGCCACGCAGGTCTGGAAAGATGGCACTGGAAAGGATTATTTTGTTTATGACCCGAATGCACAGCTCGCGATTCATTTAATCTATGATGAACGGCAGTATGAAAGTGAGCAACGTCGGGAACATTTAAGCCGACTCGAAACCAATCAACAGCAATGGCTAAATAAAAAGAAGCAGCTTGACCAGATCGAACAGGAAGTCCTGCAAAATAAACAGATATTGGATCAAAAACAGCTACAACTGGACCAACAGATTCAATACTATAATCAGGAGCGACAGATTGCCCAACGTAGTCCCTCCTCTTCTGTCAATGCTGAATACTTCCAGCAGCGACAACAGCATCTACAGCAAAATGTTGAGCAACTACAGCAGGAAATTGGTCAATACAACCAAAAAATCAGTCAACTCAACCAGCAAATTGATGAACTGAATGCGCTTGACCAGCAATTGAATGCTTCAGTTAAGCAATATAAACAGCGTTTTCAGCCCCATTTATTTCATAAAGGTCTATTTAATGGCAAACAAATCCTGATCTATGAATTTGAATCGGAGGATGACCTACGCCTGACACTGGCACATGAACTGGGCCACGCGCTGGGTCTGCAACATACTGATGATCCCCATGCACTGATGCATCCAGTCATGAAAGATCAGGATATTGCCCACTTTCGTTTAACCCAAGCAGACCGCGACCTACTGCTGGCAAGATAACTACCGCATAGTCCGACTCTGTTAAAGATGGAAATTGTAATGGTCAAGTAAAATCAGACACAGGCATATTCAAAATCACTCATTTTTTGTTCAAATAAATTGGGGGACAAATAATTGAGTGTGGAATGTAATCGCACCTGATTATAAAACCTCGCAATATAGTGCGTAATGTCGTAACAAAGCCCCTTATGGCTCATACTGCACTCAATCCTATATCTATTGAGTAAATCCTGATATTGTGTCGAGCACTACTGTGAGCCTCTGTCCGTGTGCATAATCAAGCCTTTAGGCGGTTGTCGTGTCGCAATCGCATGTTGTAACGCTGCACACACCAAATCCGCAGTCATGCGATTTGACATACTGTAACCCACAATCTTGCGTGAATATAAGTCGATTACCGCTGCAAGTAAAACACACCCACGATCCAAAATCCCTCATGTATCCACGTATCAAGCAACAAGATGCGAAGAACTTCTAACTCGCAGATGTCGATCTGGAACTACTCAGCTTTTCTCGTTGAGTCTCTGTTATAAGGATATGAGAAATCTATAAGCTGATGTTTTTAAAAAGATCGTAACAATCAGTCGATTCTTTTGATTTATTCATGTTATTGTGGTGTCAAAACATCATCTTAGTCTTAATGGAGATCAGCATGAGTTATTATCATATCCTCATTGAAGTGAATGACCACATCAGTACCATTGAACAGACTCGTGATGTTGAAATCCTGGATATTCAGGATATTAGTCCTTATCTCCACTCTATTTTAATCCCTTATTTCAATGAGCAGGAAATCGAGCTTGAAGATGAAAACGTTGCTTATGACGAAATCCTGCATCTGGAAGTGAAGCAGACCCTTTTACCGATTGAACATCTGATTGAAGAAGAACAAAAACAGTTGCCAAGTGACACTGATGTGACCATCACGGCCTATGAAATTTTTAATGACCGTGATTTAAGTCAGGATGTGACCGCGGTGATTTTTGATATTCTGGAAGCGGTTAAACTGGACGATGCGCCATAAGTAAAAAAGGTCTGCATTTTGCAGACCTTTTTTGATGAACACATTATTATTGCATCATCTGCTTGGCTTGTTCCTGACGGAACGCCCGTAAAATCTGCTGCCCTGCCCGACCTGTTGGTTTTAAACCCAAACGGGTTTGTTCCTGCTGAATCGCCTGACGGCTTTTATCACCAATCAAACCATCTACGGCCCCAATGTCATAGCCCCGCTGAATCAGGAACTGCTGGATTTCACGACGTTCTGCACGTGAGGTACCAGCATCATCTGTTGGCCAGGCAGTTAAAAAAGGTGTTCCACCCCTTAAACGGTCGGATAGATGCGCAATTGCCAATCCATAGCTTTCCGCTGCGTTATAGCTATAAATCGCATCAAAGTTTTTAAATACCAAAAATGCTGGGCCATTGGCACCTGCGGGTGTAATCAGTCCTGCTGGCGTACTGCCTGACAAATTGCCCTGAATCAATGCCGTACCATCCGTACGGGTTACGCCCTGCGCAATCCAGCTATTCAGTGACCTTTTATTACGACGGCTTTCGCCTGCAATTGACACACCTTGTGGAATTTTGACTTCAAAGCCCCATGGCATGCCAGTTTGCCACCCTGCCCGTTTTAGGAAATTGGCAGTTGAAGCGAGAGCATCTGTGGTGCTTGAAACCAAATCACGGCGGCCATCCCCATCAAAGTCCACCGCCAGACGCTCATAGGTGGATGGCATGAATTGGGTATGACCAAAAGCACCTGCCCAGGAACCATAGAGTTGATCCTGAGTTAAATCACCGCGTTGTAAAATCCGCATGGTGGCGAAGAACTCGCCACGGAAATAACTTTGGCGGCGGCCCTCACAGCTCAGTGTCCCCAAAGCCTGCAATAAAGGATATTTACCTGAAATGTCCCCGTAATTACTTTCCACACCCCACACTGCCACCACCGTTTCAGCAGGAACACCATAGGTCTGTTCCACACGGTTCAGTACCACACGATGCTGGGCCAGTTTTTGCTGCCCAGCCTGCACACGCTCGTTATCCACAAGCCCAGACAGATAATCCCAGATCGGGGTCGAAAACTCAGGCTGATAATTTAATTTATCAATGACTAAATAATCAGGACTTAAATTTTGTGTATAGCGATCATAGGTTGAGCCAGAAACACCTGAAGCAATTGCCTGGGAGCGTAAATTTGCCAGACAGCCCTGAAAACTGGAAGTTGACATATAGCTGCCTGTTACAGGTGCCGTCGTTGTAGCGGTGTTGCTTGCCACCTTTGCACCATTAATAATGAGTTCTGCGTGTGCTTGATTAAAGAAAGCAAATAAGGCAGTGCCTATAAATAAACAAAAATGATGTTTCATGTCTTAACCAGAGTTTTTAAATTTAAATTTCTTATTCACCTTAACATGCAACTGCACCATGTTCCGTTTGCAATCGTAACTTTGAATTCATTTATTGTGTTTTAAATTTAAAACCTGCAATCATTTTTGAATTTAAAAATAATTCCTATATTTTGAATTCAAATTTCACCCTGTACTTTAAATTCAAAAACACAAAATAAATTTATCCACAATCCAGACTAATCATTTAACTTAAAATAAAAACACCATCATGATTTTAAATTTAAAAACTGACAGATATTTTGAATTTAAACTGCAAATGCCCCATTTACATCGTTTTAAATTCAAAATTGCAAAACCAAGTTATCCACACGCTCAATACTTTGCATCCACTTCAGGTGTTAAATTTAAAACTTTGAATTTAAAC
>NZ_DDAH01000018.1:1882-4164 GCF_002333245.1 Acinetobacter sp. UBA2063 | reverse complement strand
GAATTATTAAATCGAAATGATTTACCCATGTTTGATTCAATTAGCCTACATGGAATATGGAGCTGGATAAGCTATGAAAACCAACACATCATTTTGAAATTCATTCGTAAATATTTAAAACCCAATGGTATTGTCTATATCAGTTATAACTGCGTGACAGGTTGGGCTGCCAATATGCCTATACGCGAGTTATTTCATAGTCATTTTAAATTTAATAGCAAAAGTACAAACCCACTGCAAAAAGTAAATGAAGCATTAAATTTTAGCGAAGAACTACTTAAACAAAATCCAATCTTTGCTCAAAGAAATCCCAATGCTTTGCAAAAAGTAATCGATCTCAAACAACAAAATCCAAATTACTTAATTCATGAATATTTGAATCAAGATTGGCAATGCTTTTCATTTCAGCAAGTAGTCAGAATCCTAGATGAAATTAAATTATCTTATGCTGGGTCTACAGACTTAGGAACGCATCTAGATAACATTAATTTTTCAGAAGAACATCAGCAATTTCTAAATGCGATTGAACACCCGATTTTCAAAGAACAGTGCCGAGATTATTTTGCCAACACACAATTTAGACGGGATTTATTTATTCGAGGCAAGAATAATTTAACCCCATTACAAGTCCAAGCAAAACTCCGAAAAACAGCATTTGTGCTTCTAACAGCCAAAGAGCAATTACCGAGTAGCATTACAGGACTATTGGGGACATTCAATTTGATAGAGGAAATTTATCAACCAATTGGCAATCGATTTGCTGAAGTTAACTATCAACCGCTCACTATTGCAGATTTAGAAGCTAGTTTTCCCGAGCTTCACTATGCAAAAATCTTAAATGCGCTCGTTATCCTGTGCCATCTTGGACTAGCTCAACCATGTCAAAATAATGAACCATCTCAAAAAATGTTCGAGCATTGCCATAATCTGAATCATTACATTTTAAAACAAGCGAGTTTTCATCAAAACTATGGTGTTTTAATTAGTCCAATCACAGGCATTGGTATACCGACTGAACATTTTCATCAATTATTTTATCGCGCTCACTTTATAGAGGGTTTAACGACTGCAACAGATTTTGCTTACTATGTGCAAGATGTCATCCAACAGCTTGGGTGGTTAGTTTTAGATAAAGATGGTCAAATGGTTTCAGATCAAGTTAAAAGCATTGAAATTATCCAATCTAAAGCCCAAATATTTTTAGAAAGTAAGAAGTTGGAAATCGCGAAACAATTGCGTTTATTTAATTAAATACTGATGATCGAATGGCGAAGTACTATATTTGCCATTCGACCTTTCTTAGATTAGTTTAATCTGAATCCTTTCCATATTCATTTTATTATGCATCAACTTCCACCCTCTCAATATATTTTTCCTGATCCTATTGAAGCTGATCCCGAGGGTCATGGTTTCATCTGCATTGGTGCTGACCTATCTCCATCGACTTTATTTGAAGCCTATACACACGGATTATTTCCCTGGTTTAATGAAGACGAACCCATTTGCTGGTGGAGTCCTGAACCACGCTGCATTATTCAGCCACACTCCTATAAACCTAGCAAATCCTTGCTGCGAAATATGAAAAAGCATGACTATCGCATTAGCATCAATCACGCCTTTGAAGATGTGATTCGTTCCTGCTCGCTGCCCCGTAGCTATGCCAATGAAACCTGGATTAGTGAAGATATAATCGAAGGCTATTGTTCTCTATTTAAGGCGGGTTATGCCTATAGTGTTGAAGTCTGGCAACAGGACAAACTGGTTGGTGGCTTGTATGGAGTCACCATCGGCAAAGGCTGTTTTGGTGAGTCCATGTTTAGCACCGAAACTGATGTTTCCAAGATGGCTTTCTACACCCTGATGCTGATTGGACAGGAAAATCAGTTGCCTTGGATTGACTGCCAACTGGTTAACGATCATCTCCTGAGTCTGGGAGCCAGTACAATTTCTCGCCAGACATATCTAAAATCGTTACAAGATGTAATTATTGCCCCCCCTATCAATTGGAAAAACTATCAGGAACGTGTATTTTCAAGTAAAACAATAGCAGTTAATGCAAAATTAGACGGTTAATGGACGAACACCTTGGAGGGACAGATTCATGAAATCATACCAACCCAAGTCCCTTTTAAATGACTTACAGTATTACATCACGCCACCGCACGACTGTAGTTACCTCGATAACAAGTCAGCGCGCATGGTGTTTCTGGACCCGATTCATCGGATTGATGTCGTCACCTTATCTGAACTTTCCCGTGTCGGTTTTAGGCGTAGTGGTGATA
>NZ_DDAH01000018.1:1199-1764 GCF_002333245.1 Acinetobacter sp. UBA2063 | reverse complement strand
TTTAGGCGTAGTGGTGATTTTGTCTATCGACCAGAATGCCACTTATGTCGCCAATGTTTATCTTGTCGCGTTCCGATTCAAGAATTTAAAATGAATAGTAGCCAGAAGAAAGCATGGAAACGTAATCAAGATTTAAAAATGAGTATTTTGCCAACTTCGCAAGCCAGTCAACAGCATTATGATTTGTATGAGCGTTATATCAATGAACGCCATGCAGATGGCGATATGTATCCAGCAACATTAGATCAGTTTGAAAAATTCCTCATTCACAGTTGCACAGAAAGTTTTTTCATCGAATTATGGAAAGACCAAAAATTAATTGGTGTTTCAACCTGTGATTTAATGGATGATGGTTTATCTGCAGTTTATACTTTCTTCGATCCAGATGAACAACGTCGCTCCTTGGGCGTATTTGCGATTCTTAAGCAAATCGAATACGTTAAAACGCTGAATCTTGATTATCTCTACCTCGGCTATTGGGTGCCGCATTCATCCAAGATGAATTACAAATCCCAGTATACCCCGCTTGAGTTGCTGCTTGATGGACAATGGCGCAGACTTAACC
>NZ_DDAH01000018.1:0-1002 GCF_002333245.1 Acinetobacter sp. UBA2063 | reverse complement strand
CCCACTCTCTGACAACGAAATCCAGCAACTTGGAAACTCATTGATGAGCACACTTCCATCTGAATGGAATAACCTGATTATTAAATAGCCTTATTGAAATAAGGCTGCAAAATCATCGGTGCATGTCTTGACCATAATCACGGCATGCTCCTTTGAACCATCAATATTTGGATAATAATTTTTTCGTAGATCAATCTGATGAAAACCTGTTTTTTCATATAGGTGAATTGCAGGAATATTACTTTCACGCACTTCCAGAAAAATCTGAACTGGATTGTTCTTTAACTGTTGAATTGAATAATCTAGCAACTCGTATCCAAAACCTTTGCCCTGTTGGTTTGGATGAATCGCCATCAGTAATAAATTGGCCTCATCTAGAACAGGCTGCAAAATACAAAAACCCACCACCTGATTGGCTTTTTCATAAACAGTACATTGGTAGGAGGTCAAGGATTCCTGAAACTGCTGTCTGGACCAGGGATGTGTTTGTACCAACCGCTCAATCTCAGCTACACGGTCTATATCACTTTCCTGCATCAATCGAATCACGGACTGTTACCTTATAAAATGCTGGTGCAGATTATCAGCAATTTAATGCAAAATTTGAATAAAAAAATGGGCAATTTTGCTTGCCCATTTTCTATTTATCATTAATTCAGGTTAAAACCCAGTTCAGCACGCCACTTATTTAACAGTTCAGTAGTATCATCATCATTTGGATGGAATTTAGGTCTTAAAAAAGCAAGCAATGTAGGAATCTGGCGCGTCATAAAACCTTTATAGCCATACATGAACTTGAGCATATATTTGGTGTCACGCCATGTGAGCTTGCCATCAGTTTTTAAAAGAGTCGCAGTGAAATATGACTGGGTAATAAAAATTAAACCCATTGCAATCACTAAAGCTAATGAACGCATAAAATAAGCTTTAAATCCTTGCCCATACATTGCTTCATAAACGTCAAATACCACCGCTTTATGCTCATTTTCTTCAACTGCATGC
>NZ_DDAH01000092.1:0-3326 GCF_002333245.1 Acinetobacter sp. UBA2063 | reverse complement strand
TGGAGATGTCTTATTGTTTGCTGAAGGTGCAGGTTCACAAGTCTTTAAAGGGACGAGAGAAAATGCATGGGTATTTAGCAAATTAAAAGAAGCATTTGGCTTTAAATAAACCTTTTATTGAAGTTTTTCATCATATTGCAAGAAACCTCAGTCACTATGACTGAGGTTTTTTTATGTAGGAAATAACATGCGTCTTGTGATTAGTTCGGTCTTACTCTGCTTGGGGATGACTTCTTTGCATGCTGCACCCTTATTAAGTGCCAGTATTATGCGCGAGACTCAAACCATTGGGAATGATGGTGTGACACGTACCAGTGTGTTTCAGGAGCGTATGTATCGTAATACACAGAATATCTGGATTGAGCGTGTATTGCCTAAACATCATCAACATGGTCAGGAGAAAGGTGGGCATAAACATTTAGATTTGGCTGAAGCAGCGCAGCATTATTTTATTGATCATAAAAAACAGCCAAAACTCAATTTAGTGTTGATGGAAGATAAAACAGTTGTGCATTTACAGGATGCCGATGTTGATATGTTAGGCTTAAGTAATTGCTGGTCATGTGTTTATTCATTAATCGACCCTAAAAGTCTAAAAGCAATGACAGTGAAGAAAAAGGATGCAAACACTACATGGTATGAGACTCAGAATAAGAAAAATAAAATGAGTATTGAGTGGGATAACCGCAATAACATTGCCAAACGTGTTGAAGTTCGTAGTCTGGATGGTTTGCGTTACGACATCTTAAAAGCCAATATTCAACAGGTGAATATTGCCGAACCTTGGAAAACATATAGTAAGTTTACAACGAAGGACTATTCCGATTTTGGGGATTAACTGAACTAAAATTGCATGTTTGAATTTAGCCCCTTCTTAAAGGGGCTTTATCATAATAAGACGCATCAAAATAGATTTAGCCAAGTAATCAGTATAAATGAGCCAGATCACTCCAATATAATCAGTCGAACATTGCGATATTGCTTATTTGTGTCCGAACGGATCATGATGAATTGATCTAGACATACAAAAGCCGACATGATGTCGGCTTTTGTATTTTCAATGCTTGCTTATTTCGTTGTTGTAGCTTTCTTTTCTACGGAAGGTGCAATTGGATCTGCAGTAATATAACCCACCGCAGCAGCAAAACGGTCTTTGTAGTTTGCACGGACTAAAGGATCAAGCGTCGTTTTTACTTTATCGTGTAATGGAGATTCCCAGTCACCCGGGTGCTGGAAGTTGCTCATGATATAAGTCCAACCATTCACCGCATCTACAGCATGCAGACCTGTTGATTCAGCACCAGCAGGGGTGGATAAGATACGGCTTAATTGTTTGGTATCGACATTATAAGCCCATAAGAAGTTATTGATGTGCATACCACTATCTTCACCAATGAAGAGGGTACGTAAATTTTCAGAGAACTTGATGTTATCTGGGTTTGCAATTTTATCTGCATTGGCAAGGTTACCTAGGGCATCAGCAGTGGCAAGGTCTTCACCAACCAAAGCCGCAGGAGCTTCCATGTGTATCGATACCCATTCACTATTAATCAACTGGTTTTTTTGATCAACTTGGCTACCTTTTAAGGTGTGAGCATACACGGCACCTGCTTTCGGGCCTTGTACTTGGATATCAGTGGTTTTGTCAATCATAGAAGACTGAACATAAGACATTGCAGAATAAGCAATTTTATCCTTAATGTTGACCGTTGTACCTTCCATTTTGGTGAATCCCATACTTGCACCGACCAAAGCTGCGTAGCGATGGGTTTCAAGGAATGCAGCCTCACGCTCTTTACCTGCAACTAATTTCACCCAGTTATCTTTGCCACTGAAGCGAATCTTGGTATAGCTTGCATCTTTAGGATCAGCAGTTTTGACATCCATAAGATCAGAAATTTTATATTGATCAGCCCAGCCTTTTACTTCATCGCTTGTTGCATGACCAAGATTGATCCAGCTGATATCACCCGCACCTGGGCCTACGCCAGATGTTTGTTTCCATTTAGCAACATAGAGTGTGCCTGCAGATAAATCTTTTTCTTTATCTGCAACGAACATAAACAAGCCGCCATTGGTTGCATCATCACCCATTAACGCCGTGCGGTTATCTGGCATGACTTGTACTAGCTCATGTGAAATACGACCTAAACAGTAATGTTTTTTAATTGAACCCGTACCATCGGTATTAACCGTCACTTCTGGTAAATGACCGTAGTGGTAAGGATTGCCTTTATTGCTGTCGCCAAATAGGTTTTTACTGAATACAGGTAGATAGCTTCCTGCAACGTTATTTGCATCAGGCTCGTATTCTTCACTCGAAAGATGTGTTCCCCATGGCGATAAGCTGGCACCACAAGTAATCCATAAGCCATTGACCTTGGAGGTATCCACATTGTGATATTTCACTAAAGATAAATGACCTGTTTTAGGGTCTTGATCCAGAGTTAAAATGGCAATTGGTGAAGGTAAAAGACCATACATAGAACTTAGGCTTTGATCACGAGTGGTATATTCAAATTGCACCACATGGAAAACAGGATTTCCTGCAACACCTAAGGCTTTTTTATCTGCATCGGTAAAATCTTTACCTGTCGCTTGTTTAAAGCTAATCAACGAGCTTCCATCTGGACAGTCTGAAAAGAATTGGCGTTCTTGCCCTGCTTTTGATTTATCGATAATCGGTTGGTTATTGATATCAACATAACCTCCAGCAAGGATTTTACCGCCTTTGCCATCAGTTACCATGTCACCTGTGGTGAAGAAAGGCTTATAAGCAAGGGTGTAATCGGTTTTTGAACCATCATCCCAATTGATACTGAGCGTTGAGGCAACGGTGGTGGTTGCCATTGCAGCAGGGTTGCTTAGATTCGGAGCTGCCATAGGGGTAAATGTTGCATTTTTAAATTTGGCAGCAGGAGGTGTAGGGGTGATAGCAGAGTCATTATTGTCATCATTGCAGCCTGTTAAAACGGCGGCGGTACTCATTGCTCCGAGGGGTAAAAATGGAACGCCTGCGAACCATTTTAAAATATCACGACGACTTGGCTGATGGGTATTGGCTGTCATAGTAAATCCATTTCTTTAATATAGGGTAAATAAATCCTGATAGACTCTATGAAGCAGAGATGACATTTTTTTGACAGTTTTAATGCAGTTTTAAGACAATTTGTTTTTTATAAGTGACTAAAAAATATGAAATTAAAATAAAAAACTCCCTGAAGTTTTTCAGGGAGTTGTAGGCTGTTTTTAGTCGGCTACTTTTCTTTTTTCCAGTATTTTTCCGAACAGTAAACCAAGTTCAAACAGCATCCACATGGGTACCG
>NZ_DDAH01000096.1:0-12290 GCF_002333245.1 Acinetobacter sp. UBA2063 | reverse complement strand
AATCTTTGTGCAACAAAGCCGTATCTTGAAATGGGCCTTTCTTGTAAGAAAGGCCATAATACTTATTAACGGCGTTTGTTATACACCGCCATCGCAGCTGGCAGGTTTTTACGCATATCACTAATACGCTGTGTATTCGATGGGTGTGTGGATAAGAAAGAAGCACCTCCCGCACCATCTAAACGATTCATTTTTTCCCAGAGACTAATGGCTGCATTTGGGTCATAGCCCGCTTTTGCCATCAGCATTAAACCGCCATAATCGGCACGGCTTTCAAGATTGCGCGAATAAGGCAGACCAATACCAATTTGACTGCCCAAATTAATTGCGGCATTGCCTAGATCGCCGATATTGGTACCCGCATAAGACGTACCAATGCCAATCGCCAGGTTGGTCAGTGCCTGTGCACCAATCTTACTCTTGGCATGCTCTTCAAGTGCATGGGTCATTTCATGGCCCATGACTGCTGCAATTTCATCATTGGTTAAATTCAGCTTGTTGACAATACCTGTATAGAACACCACTTTACCGCCTGGTGCCACATAGGCATTGACGGTATCAGATTTTAATACAGCCAGTTGCCAGTCAAAACGTTGACCTGTTTGATTGAGTTGATCAGCATAAGGTTTCAGGCGCAGGAATACGCTGTTAATGCGTTGATAGGTATTTGAACTGGTATCCAGCTGGTTCTTGGCACGTGCTTCCTGAGTCATCTGTGCAAAGCTTTGTGCTGATTGCGCATTCAGGGTTGCGCTGTCTGCACCCGCCATATCTGCAAATGAGGCACAGCCTGAAATGGTCATTACAGTGATCGCACAAAAGCTTAAAGCCAATTTTTTCATACTTATTTGCTCCAAATCAGTATTTTATGAATATCGTCATGATTAAGGAGGATTATAAAAAAATGTTTATAACGCTTTACATTCCGAATGGCTCTATAATCATTGTAATTATGTAATCACTATTTTGTCATATTGCATGAATTTTCACATAAATTGATAAAATTAAAGCCAGTGTTTTTGCACTGGCTTTGATAGTGAGACAGAAGCCTGATGAAATCAATCTTCGTCGTCAAACTCCTCTTCAGAAAAAGCATTTTCTTCTAAAGACGTATCAAAAATTAAAATGGCCTTACCCTCAGTCTGGATCATGCCCTGATCTTCAAGCGTTTTAAGCACACGGCCAACCATTTCACGTGAACAGCCCACGATACGGCCAATTTCCTGACGGGTAATACGAATCTGACGACCATTTGGTAAAATCATTGCCTCAGGTTGAGCAGATAAATCAATTAAGCAACGAGCAATACGACCAGACACATCAATGAACGCAAGGTCAGTCATTTTACGTGTGGTGTTCTTGAGACGGCGTACCAACTGGGCAAATACTGCATAGCTTAGGTCAGGGTATTGCTTGCTTAACTCATGGAAATTGTCGTAGGAAATTTCAGCAATCTCACATACATCTCGGGTACGTACTTCTGCGGTACGTTGAGGATTCTTTTCAAAAAGACCCATTTCACCAAAGAAGTCGCCTGGGTTGAGGTAGGCGACAACAATTTCACGCTCATCATCTTCACGTAATATAATTGACACTGAACCTTTTAAAATTAAATACAGTGATTTTGATTCAGTTCCAGCATCAATAATCGTGGTGCGTTTAGGGTATCTGTTAATATGAGCACGTTTTAGCAAAGCCTTTACTGACTCAGGCAGTTGGCCTGGAGATAAAGCATCAGTGCTAAGTTGTGAAAAATTTGAAGTCATGCTTAAAATTTCCGAATTTGGATGAAACCGATCGCACAGGCTTTGTTAAAGCCTTTTCTACACAGAAGAGATGAAATTCCTTATCAACTCATTTTATGTTAGTGTACAAGAACTAGGTAAATTTATAACGTTTTTTGGGTAGTTGCAATGCAAACAAGTGTACATTGGTTAGAGAATGTTGCTTTTGAAGCGAAATCGGAAAGTGGCCACAGTGTGGTGATGGATGGTTCCGCAGAATATGGAGGTGAAAACCGTGGTCCACGTCCTATGGAGTTGATTTTAATGGGACTTGGTGGTTGTGCTTCGTTTGATATTGTGACCATTTTAAAGAAATCCCGTCAAGATGTCACAGATGTTGTATGTCACTTAAAAGCCGAAAGGGCAGATGCAATCCCAGCCGTGTTTACAAAAATCCATCTACACTTCATTGTGACAGGTAAAGCGGTAAAAGCCAAGCAGGTTGAAAAGGCAGTTGAACTGTCAGCGGAAAAATACTGTTCAGCAAGTAAAATGCTTTCGGATGGTGGGGTGGAAATTACCCATGACTTTGAAATTATTGAAGTGGATAATGCCTGATTGTTAAATATTTCTAAAAAGTGATCTATTGCCATAGATTACTTTTTTATAAGTTTATGTTTTTACTTTATGAACAATTGTGGATCTACCCGAGCATTGTTCAGGCTCATTCCCCAATGTAGGTGCGCGCCCGTCACACGCCTAGTTTTCCCGACCAGTCCAAATTGTTCACCCTGACGAATATGCTGTCCTTTTTCCACATAAAAGTACAATAAAGGTTCTGTGCAAATTGGAAAAGACCGAAAATTTATACAAAACATACTTGAAATATATTATTTATAGACCCATATTGTTACTGAGAGTTATCCATATTTTGTTTTATAAGATTTTGGAAAAACATATAAATTTTATTTGAAAATCTAAAAACTGTTCGCATCTTAGTGATAAGTTAAAAATTTGTTGTGAGGAATAACAAGAATGCGCTTTGAAAAATTTACAAACCGCCTACAGCAAGCACTCTCAGATGCACAGTCACTGGCAATAGGCAAGGACCATACCGCAATTGCAGGGATTCATATCCTTATGACATTGCTGGAAGAACCTGCTAACCAGAGTCTGTTGCAGCAAGCAGGGGCTGATTTACCCACCTTAATGCAAAAACTGAATCAGGCATTAAATGATGCTGCAACGATTAGTAATCCGACGGGTGACGTCAATTTAAATCCAGAAGCGGTACGCATTTTAAATTTAGCTGATAGTTATGCACAAAAAGCAGGGGATGAATTTTTATCCACTGATTGGGTGCTATTGGCATTGGCTGAACAGGGTGAAACCAAAAAAATTATTGAAAGCTCAGGTGCAACTGCACAGAAATTACGTGCAGTCATTGAAAAAATTAGAGGAACAGAAAAAGTGACCACCAATAACCATGAAGATCAACGTGACTCACTCAATAAATATACCATTGATTTAACCGAGCGTGCCTTGGCAGGCAAGTTAGACCCTGTGATTGGGCGTGATGATGAAATCCGCCGTACCATTCAGGTGTTGTCACGCCGTACCAAAAATAACCCTGTGCTGATTGGTGAACCTGGGGTCGGTAAAACCGCGATTGTAGAGGGCTTGGCACAACGCATCGTCAATGGTGAGGTGCCTGAAAGCTTAAAGAATAAACGTGTGCTTTCACTGGACTTGGGTTCGTTGCTGGCGGGTGCAAAATATCGTGGTGAGTTTGAGGAACGCTTAAAAGCGGTATTGAAAGACCTTGCCAAACACGAGGGCGAGATCATCCTGTTTATTGATGAGTTGCACACATTGGTAGGTGCAGGCAAGGGCGACGGTGCAATGGATGCAGGCAATATGTTGAAACCTGCCTTAGCGCGTGGTGAACTACGCTGTGTTGGTGCTACCACTCTAGATGAATATCGCCAGTATATTGAGAAAGATGCTGCGCTTGAGCGTCGTTTCCAGAAAGTGTTGGTTGATGAGCCAAGTGTGGAAGATACCATTGCGATTTTGCGTGGTCTTAAAGAGAAATATGCAACCCATCACGGTGTACAAATTTTGGATTCCGCGATTATTGCGGCGGCGAAAATGTCACATCGTTACATCACTGACCGTCAGTTGCCAGATAAAGCGATTGACCTGATTGATGAGGCGGCTTCACGGATTAAGATGGAGATCGACTCTAAGCCAGAGGCATTGGATAAGCTTGATCGCCGTCTCATCCAGTTGAAAATGCAGTTGGAAGCGGTGAAAAAAGATGAAGATGCAGGCAGTAAGGCTGAAGTCAATCATCTTGAGCAGCAAATTGCTGAAAAGCAGAAAGAGTACAATGATCTGGAAGAAATCTGGAAAGCTGAAAAAACACTGGTTGAGGGTGATAAAAAAGCCCAGATCGAATTGGATCAGGCACGGGTTGCTTTGGAAAAAGCCAAACGTGAGGGTGATTTGGCGGAAGCAGCACGCCTACAATATGGTGTGATTCCAGAGTTACAAAAGCGTCTGGAACAGGCGGAAGTTGCTGAGGAAAATGAGGAACCTAAACTCATTCGTACCAAAGTGACCGAGAATGAGATTGCTGAGGTGGTCAGTGCGGCAACAGGTATTCCTGTAACGAAAATGTTGCAGGGCGAACGTGAAAAACTGCTCCAGATGGAGGAGTTCTTGCACAACCGTGTGGTTGGTCAGGATGAAGCAGTGGTGGCGGTTTCCAATGCGGTGCGTCGTTCACGCGCAGGCTTGTCCGATCCAAACCGTCCAAGTGGGTCATTCCTGTTCCTTGGCCCGACAGGTGTGGGTAAAACCGAGTTGACCAAGGCATTGGCCAACTTCCTGTTTGACAGTGATGATGCCATGATTCGGATTGATATGTCTGAGTTTATGGAAAAGCACTCGGTGAGCCGTTTAGTTGGTGCGCCTCCAGGCTATGTGGGCTATGAAGAGGGTGGTGTTTTAACCGAAGCGGTACGCCGTAAACCATACAGCGTGGTGTTGTTTGACGAGGTGGAGAAAGCGCATCCAGATGTGTTCAATATCTTGCTACAGGTGTTGGATGATGGTCGCTTGACGGATTCACAAGGCCGCGTGGTGGACTTTAAAAACACGGTCATCGTGATGACCTCGAACTTGGGTTCACAAGATGTACGAGAACTGGGTGAGGGGGCCACTGATGATGAGATTCGGGCAGTGGTGATGAATGCGGTTAGCCAGCATTTCCGTCCAGAGTTTATCAACCGTATTGATGAGGTGGTGATTTTCCATCCACTGCAAAAAGACCAGATTCGTGCTATTGCGGATATTCAACTGGAACGTTTACGTTCCCGCCTCAATGAGCGTGATATAGGCTTGACTGTGGATGACACGGCATTTGATCTATTGATTGAGGCTGGCTTTGACCCTGTGTATGGTGCACGTCCGTTAAAACGTGCAATTCAGCAACAGGTGGAAAATACTCTGGCGCAGAAGATTTTATCTGGTGAGTTCCAGCCTGGAGATAACATCCTGATAAAAGCTGAGGATGGTCATTTGGTGTTTGAGAAACTCAAGTTGAGCTAGGCAAAAAATTTAACGGCCAATGTGTAAAAAGATGGTGATGCCAATCACCATCTTTTTTTATATGAGTGCAACTGGTCAGATTTTTTGGGGAAAAGTACCAATAACATTGCGGCTTGATGAAAAACTTGATAGTTTCAGAACAAATAAGAAAAAAATTCAGGATGAATTGCAATGGAAAATAAGCAACATCATTACACGGACCGCTGTGTAATTTTGTTTATGATCGCTTTATCTTCAATGGGGCATGCTGCACAACCATTGAATGAAGTAAATCTGGCACTACAAACAGGCGTGCTGAATAACGCATTGCCGAGCATCATTGTAAAAGCCCAGCAGGATGTATTAAAGCCAGAGGAAGAACGCTGGCGTGCACAACGTGTACTAAGCGATCAAAATCTCCGTGATGTACGGATTAAAATTCTATCAGAAAGCGTTTTATCACCTTATCAAGAGCAGAAAAGAAACACTGTTTCGGATGGGCGAGATAAAAAAGCTGCAACCATTAAACCTCATGCAGTCGCTCCAGATCGTTTGATGATTTATGAGTTTAATTCAGATAATGTACACACCTATGAGTTTTCTGATACCTATAATACTGCTGGCAATCAGGTAGATATTGAGGGGCGTGTTACAGGTACCGTGACTTTAAATAAGAAATAATACAATTTATTCGAGAATTTATTTTTTCTGTACATGATATAATACTCAAAATTTTAAACTGATAAGTGAAGCCACCATTCGAGTTAAGACAAAATGGTGGCTTGTTTTCAGTTTCAAAGTTGTTGGTGTTTTATTTTCCAGGCACGATGAATTTTTTGATTACGTTTGAAATCTAGTCCAATGGTTTCAGAGGTAATTTCTTCAACATCGTATAGGGCTTCAAGTTCCTCATCCAATTCGAAACCTCTATAGTTATTTGAAAAATATAGTGTTCCCTCACTGTTTAGACGGTTCATTGCCCGTTTAAGCAGTGAAACATGGTCACGCTGTACATCAAATGTTCCATAGAATTTCTTTGAGTTTGAGAAAGTCGGTGGATCAATAAAGATCAGGTCATATTGCTCATGACCCTCTTTTAACCATTCAAAACAGTCACTGGCAAAAAACATATGCTGTTCATCTGCATGGTCTACGGTTAAGCCATTCAGTACAAAGTTTTCTTTAGACCAACTCAGATAGGTGTTGGATAAGTCAACACTGGTGGTACTGGCTGCGCCACCCAATGCGGCATGCAAGCTTGCAGTTGAGGTATAGCTATACAGGTTCAGGAAATGCTTGCCACGCGCTTCCTTGGCGATTCGAAGACGAATCTGGCGATGGTCTAAAAATAGACCTGTATCCAAGTAATCGGTTAAGTTGACTAAAATTTTGGCATCACCTTCCTGAACGATAAAGCGTTTAGAGGCGGTACTTTGTTTGGTGTATTGATTGGTACCTGTCTGTTTTGCACGGGTTTTAATAAATATGGCATCACGTTGTAAGCCAGTCACAGCACGGATTGCGGCAAGTGCAAGGTTAAAACGTTTTTTGGCTTTTTCAGGATCAATGGTTTTAGGTGGCGCATATTCCTGAACATGCAATCTATCCCCATATAAATCAACGGCAACGTTGAAGTCAGGCAAGTCGGCATCATACAGACGTAGACAGTAGATATTTTCTTTAACTGCCCATTTTTTTAAGGCCTGCATGTTTTTTTGCAAACGGTTGGTAAAATCCTCAGCACCCTCGATTTTTTCAAACTGTTGTGGTTGCCATGTTGCCAAAAAGGGTTGGGTGACAGTTGCTGGCTTGATGGTGCCAAAACGCACGTAGATTGGTAATTTACCATTCATTAAACGTAAGGTTTGTGGGTCGTTAAATGCCAGTACATCTGCCTGTTCAACCTGTGCGGCAATAATTGCGGCACGCTGGTTTGGAAAATTCTTCTGTAATAGAGCCGATAAACCCAGATATAAAGAGCGGTTTGATGCTTTATCTCCCAAACGTTCCCCATAAGGAGGATTGGTCACAATAAAGGCTTTCTTGCCCTCGGCATGAAAGTCATCCCAGTCCGCTAAGGTACGTTCTTCAATCTGGATTTGGTCAAGCAGTTTTTCAAAACCCGCAGCAATGATATTTTGGCGGGTGGCCTTGACTGCTTCCCAGTCTGCATCGTAAGCATAGAATTTAGGTAAAGCCTGTTCCAAAGCTTTTTCATGGCGTTCCGCTGCTTCAGCCTTAAGTGATAACCAGAGATCACGGTCATGCCCATGCCAGCCAGTAAAACCAAAACGTCGAACTAGGCCTGGCGCACGATCTGTTAAAATCATGAGGGCTTCAATGATGAATGTGCCTGAACCGCACATTGGGTCAAGAATAATATCGGGTTGATATTGTGCTAATTGAGCTTTTTGTAGAATTGCCGCTGCCAGATTTTCTTTAATTGGCGCATCGGTCATAAAACGGCGATAGCCACGTTTATGCAGAGAATCACCAGATAAATCCAGACAGTAGGTGTGTTCAGTTTTACCTGCCAACACATAAAGTGTAATTTCAGGCTGCTTGATATCAATACTTGGGCGTTTACCCACTGCTTCCATAAAGGAATCTACAACGCCATCTTTAACCCGTAAGGTGGCAAACTGGGTATTGACCTTAATTTCACGTTCAACATGCAGGCGCACTGCAAAGGTGCTTTGTGGAGCAAAAATTAAAGACCAGTCAAAACTGATTGCACCCTCATAGAGTTCTTCCGCCACATCACGGGCATCATGCGAATGTTCCAACTCATGTCTATGAATGGGCAAAACGACTCGTGAGGCAAGGCGTGACCACATACAGACCCGATACGCCTGTTCCAGTGTGTCCTTAAAAATCAAACGTCCCGCAAAACGTTGAATGTCATGAATACCAAAGCTTTCCAATTCTTGTTGTAATAAGGTTTCCAGTCCATCCGCACAGGTCACCCAATATTCTGTTAGACGTGGTTTAGCGTTCATTCAATGTTCCAAAGCGGTTTTAGCAATCGGCTATTTTAACTGATTTTTACCTGTTCTGTCGGCGCATATTTGTGTGATCGTCAGCTTTATCATCTATTAAGAGGTTTTTTTAAAGTGATCTGATGCTTGTTTATAATTTCTGCACGTGGGGCAGGGCATTTTTTACTTCATTTTAATAATTGGTACAGATTTTGCATTTCTTTAGATAAATTATCGTTAAATACTTCTCCCAACGATGTGAGGACGTTATGAAAGAAAGCATGAATAATGAAGTGATGGTCAGTGCCGAGGCTTTTGCAACCGCAACCCAAATGTATGTCCGTTTAAGACGGGTATCCAGTCGCGTGATTGACGTGATGTACTTGGTGCATAACAAGGAATATGCACAACATATTGTGGATATTGCCCTGGCAACACAGGATGCCGAGCTGGCCCATTATGTTGAGCGCTTGCGTCCGTTAATTGACCTATATCCTGAGCCAGCTCTCGCCTTGGTTGAAACTAAGGTGGAAGCTGAGAAAGAACAGCCTGTTGAGGAAAATGACTACTATTCAATAGAAGTGACTGACGAAGAGATTTATCAGGCACAGGTTCATCATCACTATATTGGTGCGCTGCGCTAGCCGAATCTGTTGCAACTCTCTCATTTAATGCAACATAACGGTGAAAAGTTGTTCTGCGAAAATACAAGAATTGGGCTACACTATGCAGGTTTTGGTGATTCGACCCATAGGAATCCATTATGCATATTGCAGCCCTGCATCAACCGAGTCAGGTTCAACTGAATCAGCAAGGAAATTTAAAACACTTTTTAACCATTGAGGGCCTTTCAAGGGAAAGCCTGACCAAGATTTTAGATACAGCACAAAGCTTTTTAGATGACAATAATAACCTGATCAACCGTCCCTTATTAGAGGGTTTGACGGTGATGAATCTTTTCTTTGAAAACTCGACCCGTACCCGAACCACCTTTGAGGCTGCGGCAAAACGTTTATCTGCAAATGTCCTGAATATTGACATTGCACGCTCAAGTACTTCAAAAGGTGAAACGCTGCGGGATACGCTTTGGAATCTGGAGGCGATGGCGGCCGATATTTTTGTGGTACGTCACTCATCTTCAGGCGCCGCACATTTTATTGCCAAAGATATCTGCCCTAAAGTTGCCATTATTAATGCGGGTGATGGTCGCCATGCACATCCGACACAAGCCATGCTGGACATGCTGACCATTCGCCGTGAAACCAAGAAACCATTTGAACAACTCAGTGTGGCCATTATCGGTGATATTAAACATTCACGGGTGGCACGTTCAGACGTTGCGGCATTACAAACGCTGGGCTGTAAGGATATTCGTGTGATTGCGCCGAATACCTTGCTACCTGTGGGTTTTGATGAGTATGGTGATCATGTGCGTTTATTTAACCAGATGGATGCAGGCGTGACAGACTGTGATGTGATTATTGCCTTGCGTATCCAGAACGAGCGGATTGATTCACCTGCCTTAGCGTCACAGTCTGAATTTTATAAAATGTACGGACTTAACAAAGAACGTCTGGCTTTGGCAAAACCTGATTGTATCGTGATGCACCCAGGGCCGATGAACCGTGGTGTTGAAATTGATTCCAGCATTGCCGATGGTGACCAGTCCGTGATTCTCAAGCAGGTCACCAACGGGATTGCGGTTCGTATGGCTGTATTGGCACTTGCAATGCAAGGACAATTACAGGAACAGGGTTTAATTGATGTGATTGCACTGTAAGGGATAGCTCACATGAGTATTGTAAAAATTGAAAATGTCCGTGTGCTCGATCCAATTCAAAAAACTGATCTGGTTAAAACAGTTTTTATTGAAAACGGAAAATTGGTTGAAGCCGTTGATCAGGTGGATGAAAGCATTGATGGGCAGGGTAAATGGTTGATGCCAACCATGGTGGACTTGTGTGCGCGTTTGCGTGAACCAGGTCAGCAGCAGCATGGCACCTTGAAGTCGGAAGGCAAGGCAGCCCGTGCCAATGGGATTCTGCATGTGATTACCCCACCAGATTCAAAGCCAATTGTGCAGGATAATGGTGCCTTGATTCATGGTCTCATTGAAAAGGCACAACTCGATGGCGGTATCTATTTGCAGATCATTGGCGCACAGACCCAGGGTTTAAATGGAAAACAGCCAGCCAATATGGCGGGTTTAAAAAAAGGTGGTTGTACAGCCGTTTCCAATGCCAATGCAGCCTTTGAAAATGATGATGTGGTGATTCGTACCCTTGAGTATGCTGCTGGTTTGGGGCTGACGGTGGTGTTCTATGCGGAAGAACCGCAAATTGCCAAAGATGGTTGTGCGCATGAGGGCTTTATTGCCTCACGTCAGGGCCTGCCAATGATTCCTGCGATTGCAGAAACAGTGGCGATTGCCAAGTATCTACTGATGATTGAAGCGACAGGTGTTAGGGCTCATTTTGGCCTGTTGTCCTGTGGCGCGTCTGTGGAGTTGATCCGAGCTGCCAAGGCCAAAGGATTGCCTGTGACTGCCGATGTCGCCATGCATCAGTTACATTTAACTGAACAACTAACAGATGGTTTTAATGCACTTGCGCATGTGCGTCCACCGCTGCGTTCCGAACAGGACAAGGCATTATTGCGTCAGGGTGTGAAAGAGGGCGTGATTGATGCGATCTGTACCCATCATGAACCATTAAGCAGTTCTGCGAAAATGGCACCTTTTGCCGAAACACAGTCTGGAATCACCGCTTTTGATACTTATGTGGCACTGGGTGTGCAACTGGTAAACGAGGGTGTATTTGAGCCACTGGAATGGGTGGAAAAAGTCACTTCGATTCCTGCACAGGTGGCGAATATGTCACAGCGCTGGCAACAGGAGGCAGGCTGGGTGCTGGTTGATCCATCATTGCAATGGGTAGTTTCCAAAGCCTCAATTCTTTCCCAGGGGAAAAACACCCCATTGATTGGACAGCAACTGACAGGTAAGGTGATTGGTATATTTGCCTGATAATTATCATAAAAGGCAGAATAAGTTGACTGCACCTTATTCTGCTTTGTAAAATGTGATGTAAGTGTTGTATTGAAAGTTTATAGAACAGATTAAAACTAAGAAAAATTCATTAAAGTAATAACAAATATCTAAGGCTCGGCTAATACGATAAAGCGGTTGAATGGAAATTGGAGTAAAGTATATGTCTATAAATCCAATCGAGTTACTTAAACAGAAAGTTTCATCGGTCATCGTCAATGACCAAACTTGCCTGGTCAATGAAAAAAATGCCATCTTATCAAGATTCTACCCAATTCTCTTAAGTCGTTTTTTAGCAAATCCAGAACTGATTGATCAACTTAAGGAAAAGCTAAGGCCTTGTCTATCTGATTTACTGGAAAATAATAATCAGGTGATCAATTCATTGCTTATACATCTTGCCGCTGGAAAACTTTCAGTTACAGAAGTAGAGACCACCTTAAATCGAGCAATTCCTAAAAGCTTGGCTGTGCTTTCAGCTGAGGTTGGCCATGAGGCCATCTATATTATTCATTATCTTAGGGAGCATAGTGTGTCGATTCAGGCACTGTTGCCTGTTTGGAGTGCCGAGGTGCTTTTACCTTTAAATCAGCTTAAATTAAACGAACCTGAACAGTCAGAAGAACCCTTGCCAGAAATGCCACCTGAGCCTCATAGGCATCATCGAATTTTCCCATTTTTTGCCCTGTTTGTTGCCAGTTTTTCACTCATTTGGTTATACCAGTTAGTGAGGTGAAAGATGGGGACATGTGATTCACTGGCAGATAATGCAACAGAAGAGTGGCGTTTTAAAAACCGCAGTATTGAATTTTCAGTAAGCCCTTAACCAGTTATTTAAGCAATGCTTGAAAAGCGTTATGGCGACATAACTTTTTTTATTTTGACCATTTACTTTAGCTATTTAATTATAAATAGGACTGTTTAAAGTAAATAGGACTTACGCATTGA
>NZ_DDAH01000198.1:0-3959 GCF_002333245.1 Acinetobacter sp. UBA2063 | reverse complement strand
GCTCATCCACTCGCCCAGCCAAACTTAAGCAAATATCAGGACCAATCCCCGCAGGTTCACCTGATGTGACATATAAAGGAAGCATAATCATCCGAGTTTCCAAGCTTTATCACACTCAGTATGGCGATTACTTCTCAGGATTACCACTTAATGTTCTAGGTAGGTTTTCAGGCACCAAATTTGATGGAACAGCATCCACCGTACGTGTCCACGGATTGACCTTGATTTGTACTTTTTTCTCTGGTTGTACAGCCGCCACAACTGGCTCTTCCTTTTTCGCTTTTTCTACAGTTGCCACAACTGTACTCGCTGCTCTTTCTGCAATTGCAGTCCTTCCCTGTTTTTCAGGGTTAATTAACTGATGTTGTGTGGTGACAGGTTCTTTTTTCTCAATGATTGGCTGGGTTGGCACCACAGCACTTGCTGGGCGCGTATAAGGCTCAGTAATGACTCCCTGTTTATAAATCGTTTGCGAATTGGGATTGGTTGCCACAGGTGAACTGGCTGGATTGACCATATCCACAGGAATCTCAATCGGTTTCATTTCTGCGGTTACCGCCATCGCTGGATCAACATGATCATTACCACGGCTTTCCAAAACTTCCAGCTTGCGTTCTGTCCCTTCTTTAGGTTTAAATTCAGAATAATTGGTCACACTGCTCTGGTCCACCCACTTATATAGTCGCCGTGCGTTTGCTTGTGTAGAGCAAACGCCAATTAGCAGGCTGACTACAGCAATTTTTGTGGCAAACGACAGTTTCATAAAAGGTTCCCAAGAGAGCTAGATACTTCTATTTATTTCAATTAATTGATATAAAAATGATAGGGTAAATCCCATACTGTCACAAGGGAAATAATGTAGTCTGAAATTCATGACGCCATAGTTACAAAATCAGTCACTTTACAGCAAAATATGGCATCCTCATCGAATTGTTCTTGTACACTTTTTCAAATTCATATAGAATTCGGTCTCCTTTTGTTTGGGTGATTCCTTGCCCAAACCAACTATAATAGGTAGTGGTTAATGAAAACTCTCAGCGCTAAGCCAGCTGAAGTTCAACACGACTGGTACGTTGTTGATGCTTCTGGCAAAACTTTAGGTCGTCTTGCGACTGAAATCGCCCGTCGTTTACGCGGTAAACACAAAACTTCTTATACCCCTCACGTTGACACTGGCGATTACATCGTCGTAATCAATGCTGAACAAGTTCAGGTGACTGGTAACAAATCACTTGATAAGAAATACTATCGCCACACTGGTTTCCCTGGGGGTATTCGTGAAACTAATTTTGAAAAATTAGTTGCACACAAACCAGAAGAAATCTTCCAACGTGCTGTAAAAGGTATGTTGCCAAAAGGTCCTCTTGGTTACGCGATGATCAAGAAGATGAAAGTGTACGCTGGTAGCGAGCATCCTCATACTGCTCAACAGCCACAAGTTTTGGACATCTAAGGGATACAGCACATGGCTACTAATTATGGTACAGGTCGCCGTAAGACCGCAACTGCACGTGTTTTCTTATCTGCTGGTACAGGCAAACTCGTAATCAACAATCGTACTTTAGAGCAATATTTCGGTCGTGAAACTGCTCGTATGGTTGTGCGTCAGCCTTTAGAGCTTTTGGAAGCAACTGAAAAATATGACCTTTACATCACTGTTAAGGGTGGTGGTATCGGTGGTCAAGCTGGCGCAATCCGTCACGGTATTACCCGTGCGTTGATCGCTGCTGACGAAACTTTAAAACCTGCTCTTCGTCAAGCTGGTTTCGTTACTCGTGATGCTCGTGAAGTTGAACGTAAGAAACTTGGTTTACGTAAAGCACGTAAACGTCCTCAATTCTCTAAACGTTAATCATTTATTGAGTTGGACAAAAAACCTCGGATTTTTCCGAGGTTTTTTATTTCTGGGCACTTTAGTGTCACAAAGATGCTTTTCCAGCATTTTTTTAGTATGCTAATCCGTTTATATCTCTAGCTTTGTGATATGTCATCGGTTGAAAATACGCCTGTTCAAGGTATTACGCTTTATAGTCATGCAGATGATTTCCGTTCACACTGGATTCGTTTTTTACTTGCTGAAAAACAGATCAAGTATCAGCTCATCATTACCGACCATGAAGATGAAGACTTAGCCGACCTGAATCCATACAACCAGTTGCCAATGCTCATTGAGCAAAATCTAAAACTCTTCTCGGCAAACGTGATTGCAGAATATCTTGATGACCGTTATCGCCAGAACAAGCTCTATGCCGATGCACCAATGGCGCGGGCTGAGCAGCGCCAATATATCTGGCGTTTTGAACAGGACTGGTTTCAACTGGCTGACCACATGCTCCGTCACGCAGACACACTCAATCCCACACAAAAACAAAAGGCACAGAAAGAATTGAGAGATACCCTGATCTCGCTGACCCCATTATTTCAACATTTTCCATTTTTCATGTCTGAAAATTTCTCTATTCTGGATTGTATGCTTGCACCCATTTTCCTGCGTTTAAAAAGCATGGGGATAGAACTTCCTCCACAACACTGCCGTCCAATTTTCCTGTATTGCCAGCGCATCTTTAGCCGATCATCTTTTATTAAATCAATGACAGCCCAAGAAAAAAACAGCTACAATGACTTCATTTCTACGATTTAATAAGTTTTTTAATTATGTCTGAGCAAATAACCATTACCCCAACACGTCCCTATCTTGCCCGCGCCATTTATGAATGGATTTGTGACAACCAGTTGACCCCCTACTTATTGGTTGATGCCACACAACCTCATACCGATGTTCCAGTACAGTTCGTAAAAGATGGACAAATTGTTCTGAACCTTGCCCCACATGCAATCCATGCTCTGCACATGAGTAACGAAGCCATTACGTTCTCGGCACGTTTTGGTGGAGTAGCAAAAGAAATTTATGTGCCTGTTCGGGCGATGCTGGGAATTTACGCCAAAGAAAATGGACAGGGTTTATTTTTCGACCCAGCTGAATATGCGGACATTGAAGATACACATGTTGCCCAGGCGAGTGAAACAAAAAAAGAAGCAGAACCAAGTAAAAAGAAACCTTCTCTTAGAATTTTAGATTAAACGAGGAAATAGACGATGGCATTCGACTTAGTTCAATACTTTTCCGAACAAATTAAGCTTCAAAAACCACAGCTTTTTAGCCAGTATTCTCCCAAAGAAAAGCAATTTTATATTCATGAAGTCAATGTGCTGACACTAGGACAACTGATTAGCATTTGGAGACAAGACCCAAAAAAACTTTATCATGAAATCAAGGCTGCCGACCCGCTTTATATTCAGGAAATTGCCCGACACCTCACTACCTCCAAACATAATAAATCTGCACTTAGCCCAGCCGAGCTAGAGCCCAGTATCTCAGAGGTATTGAGTCTACAGTTTACTGAACTCAATCAACTTGACCAGACAGGAAGCTTTGGACAAACAGGACTCACAGAGCTTTTGCTTGGACAAATCGAGCACTTGTCTGGACAGGCAGAAGACTGGGTTTGGTCAACTAACCAGCTCACCGAACTGAAAGGCTCCAAACCTGTTGAGCAGCAAGATATTTCACTGGAAACCACCATGCAGGAGTTCAATCAAATGGTTCATCAGGCACAACCTAGCATCCATCACACTGAAGAAATTGAGGTTGAACAGCCAGATGTTCCAGCCTGGTCCTATCTACTTTCCCCAGTCATTGCATTGGTCATTTTACTATTCATGTATTATTCTTACAGTCAATTACTTGCACATTAATTAAATAATAATTGATAAAGAAAGTTTAAAAACTTTCTTTATCATACACTTATAATAAATTTAAATTTCATAAAATATGTTTTAATACAGTTTAACAAGAAATATATTTACATTTATTTACAATCAAAAGCAGCATTATATTTTCAATATTTATGTGAATAAAATCACATTAAAGCTCAATTTAGAGATGGATCCGTAAATTT
>NZ_DDAH01000238.1:8393-8841 GCF_002333245.1 Acinetobacter sp. UBA2063 | reverse complement strand
GTGGAATCAGATGCGAATGCTGAAAACAGATATGTCCGATGTGACTGGTTATACATTTTTAATGAATGGCAAGACACCTCAGCAAAATTGGACGGGTAACTTCAAAGCTGGTGAAAAAGTTCGCCTTCGTTTTATTAATGCTTCCGCTATGTCATTCTTTGATGTACGCATTCCAAACCTAAAAATGACTGTAGTCAGTGCTGATGGTCAACCTGTAAAGCCCGTTCCTGTAGATGAGTTCCGTATTGGTACTGCTGAAACTTATGATGTCATTGTGGAACCAAAACAAGCCCATTACCAAATTGAAGCTGAATCTATTGATCGTACTGGTTTTTCGGTTGGAACCTTACATGAAGAAAGCAGACCAGCAGTCAAACAAATTGAGATGCCTAAGCCTCGTCCTCGTTCTTTATTGACTATGGAGGATATGGGGATGGATCATGGCTCT
>NZ_DDAH01000238.1:0-8146 GCF_002333245.1 Acinetobacter sp. UBA2063 | reverse complement strand
CATGATATGTCTTCTATGAAAGATATGAATCATGACATGTCTTCTATGAAAGGTATGGATCATGATATGTCTTCAATGAAAGATATGAATCATGATATGTCTTCTATGAAAGGCATGAATCACAATATGTCTTCTATGAAAGGTATGAATCATGATATGCCGATGAATAGCGCTACTGTTAAGGCGGCTTCAGACAAGAATGATAATACCGTATTTGGATGGGCAAATGCTTCAACACCTGAAGGTAATAAAGCATTGCAATATAGTGATTTGCAATCGTTAGATCCTCAAAAAGACACTCGTGCAGCTGAACGTGAAATAGAGATACGTCTTGGTGGAAACATGGAGCGTTATATTTGGACAATAAATGGTAAAAAATTTAATGAAGCCGACCCACTAGTGGTGAAGTATGGTGAACGTATTCGCTTAAAATTTGTCAATGACAGTATGATGGCTCACCCAATGCACTTACATGGCATGTTTATGCAGCTTGAGAATGGTCAGGATCCAAGCAATATGCCAAACAAACATACGGTAATTGTTCCACCTGGGAAAACTATAACTACTCTGCTTACAGCCGATGAATTAGGTGAGTGGGCTATTCATTGCCACTTGCTTTACCATATGAGCGCAGGAATGATGAATAAACTAATTGTGGCCCAAGTAGACAAAGATAGTGTTTCAAAAAATATTGTTGCTCAGCCCCCAATAAGTGAGAAGGGAGTAAATCCACATGCAAATCACTAAGAATTTCTTCTCAAAAACAGTCTTATCAATTGCATTAATAAGTATATCAAACTTAACTTTTGCTAATAGCAGCACTTCGGAACAAGAAAGTAATATTACAAATGGTATGAGAGTCTTATTACAGGAGTCTGGTGGCTTAAGATATAGCCCCCAAGAATTGTATCCAGAATATTATTCAATGGAAAATGCAAATGGGGGAGATAATATTATTTTGACTGCAAGAAAGAGATCAGACGGATCTCACGATGATCATCTTAAAGAACATGGCGGACAAATTTATCAAGTAACAAAACTTGAAAATGCATGGATAGTTGATGAAGATGGTAAGGGTACACTAGGAACGAAGTTTGAAACTTTGATTGGGACAGATGAAAATCGTCTATTTATTGAAGCCAATTCGGAAAAGTCAGAAAGTAATGATCCAAAATATGCTGTATCAGCACTTTATAGCCGTAACGTAGCCCCATTTTGGGATGTACAAGCTGGGGTAAGATATAGTGAAGATAAAAATAACAGCAGCAGCGATCGAGTGGATGGGGTTATTGGTATATTAGGTCTAGCTCCTTATTTCTTTGAAACTCAGGCTTATTTATACGGTGGTGAAAATAATTTTTGGGGAGCTAGTTTTGACGTGGATCGAGACTTATTACTTACCCAAAAGTTAATTACTCAACCATATATCGAAGCAGATATTGTACTCAATGATAATTCTGACTTTGCTTCTAAGACCGGCTTGTCTGAATTAAAGACTGGTATAAAAACCAGATATGAGATTACTAAAAGGATTAGACCCTTTGTGGATGTTGCATATCAATATGAAAAAGGGTTGAAAGAGACAAGATTCCAACAAGCCACTGACTCAGAAAAAGGCTGGTTGTATGGTGCAGGTATCGAGTTTGTTTTTTGAGACTGTAAATAAAACTGTGTAAACGCTTAAACTATCCCTCAACGCTGTTGGGGGCAACACAGGTGTTTACCATGAAAGATGAAGCAATGCTGGCATTGGCAAAAGAATTTGCCAAGAACTTAAAAACAGAAGCTGACCTGAATAATTTCAGTAAAGCTATAAAGAAACTCACCGTTGAAACTGCACTCAATGCTGAACTGACAGAACATTTAGGCTATGAGAAGAATAGCCCTCGTATAGGCAAAAATACACGTAATGGCTATACAACCAAACGGCTATTTACTGATGATGGTGAATTTGAACTAGACACGCCTAGAGATCGTGATGGCACTTTTGAGCCCCAGCTGATCAAGAAGATGAGAAGCAGCGCTTCGCAAGGCGTATCACACAAATGGATAGCCAAATCCTATCCCTATACGCCAAAGGCATGACGACACGAGATATTGTTGCCACATTCAAGGAAATGTACGATGCGGACGTCTCTCCAACGCTTATTTCCAAAGTGACGGATGCAGTTAAAGAACAAGTAATAGAATGGCAAAATCGACCATTGGATGCCCTTTATCCTATTGTCTATATGGATTGTATCGTCGTGAAAGTGCGTCAAGATAGTACGATTATTAACAAAGCGGTGTATCTAGCATTAGGTGTCAATACAGACGGACAGAAAGACTTATTAGGTAAGTTTACAAAAACAACTAAACATGCGAAAAGACATTTTTGGTTAAACGATGTTTGCACATGCCACGGATTGTTACCGTCCCACTCAGCTTAGAACAGCGTGCACAACTAATTCTCTTGACCAAGCATGCAGCACATTGGCGTGAAAGACAACGTGCCCAAACCATTCTCTGGCTTTCCGAAGGTAAAACTGTTGCCGAAGTTGCTGCGTTACAAGAGCGTATCCCAGAAACCATAAGGCTACAACGCCGACATTGGGAGCTACATCAGTTTGAATCGATTCAAGAAGGCCATCGCTCAGGCCGTCCCAATACACTGACCTCAAACTATCAGGCTCAAATCTTAGAGTGGGTCAACACAAGCCCACTCAATGCAGAACAAATCCGAGTCAAACTGCATGAAAAACACGGTGTATCCGTGTCTGTTGAAACTCTTCGCAAGTTTTTGCGAGATTCAGGCATGGTCTTCAAACGCACCCGCCACAGCTTGAAAAAAAAGAGACCCGACCGCATTTGGACAAGCGCAACAGCAGATTGAAGCATTACGTGAGCAAGCGGCACGTGGTGAAATTGTATTGGGCTATGTGGACGAAACAGGATTTTCGGCTACGCCAGATAACCGTTATGCATGGACAAAGATAGGCGATGTTCATGCGGTTGATGCTGTAAGACTAAAGCGAGTTAATGTGATGGGTTGTCTGCTGTCAACGGGTCATCTGATCACCAGTTGCCTACAGGAGTCCGTTAACAGTCGCTGGTTTTATGCCTATTTGATGGGTGTAGCAGCACAGGTGAAACGCAGCTATCAAGTTCCTTTGGTGTTGATTGTTGACAATGCCTCGATTCATCGCAGCAAACAGATGGTAGATTGGCGCAAGCTTCTTGTACAAGAGTATTCAACGACTTTGTATTTTCTACCTGCGTATAGTCCTGAGCTGAATAGAATTGAGATGGTTTGGAAGCAGATGAAGTATAACTGGCGGGATTTTAAGGTGATGAAGGCAGATCAAATAGAGCGTTGGGTTGGGCAGATTTCAAAGGGTTTTGGTAATGAATACATGTTTACTTTTTAGTTGATACTTAAGCAGTCGATGTTGTTATTACCAACAACAAACAAAAGATTATTAACTGATATAATAAAAAAAATAAGTCTTTTTTTTGATTTTTTAAACATATCTCATCTTTTATTTTATTAATTTGATAATCTTCATTTTAAGAGTTTATCTTTTCAACCTATACAAATGGAGAAAATCTAATGATTAAATCTATAGACCTTACAAATACAGAGCGACGTGTATCGACTGCTGAATTTGCATTAAGAATGAATATATCTGAAAAAGAACTATATGATCGAATTATAGTCAAATCATTATAAAACCAATACAACTCAGTCGATGAATTATTTAGAGTTTTTTTCGAATCCTGTATGGATAATAAAGTAGTTTGACTATAAAACTGGTCGCGTGAAAAGACCGATAAAGGATGGACGTAAAAACTTCTGGCTTAATAGCTATGTCCTTACCTGTATTCTAAATGAGGAAAACTCCATTCTTACGTCAAAATGAAATAGATGTTGCTCTAAGTCAAAAACGCCTGATTTTTCTCAGGCGTTTTTTTCAATATTTTCATTCATTCATTCAAGAGTTAAATTCTTATCTAATAAGATCTCTTCTTTTTTAAGAGATTAAAGATCTATAATTAAAAAGGTCACAAATAAAATTTGTGACCTTTTTTGCAACAAACTCATATGTGAGTAACACTATGAGTAAGCTAAATTCTGATATAATAAATTATTTTAAATTACAACAATTTAATATATCAGTGAGTAGTTTACATCATTCCGCCCATACCACCCATTCCGCCCATATCTGGAGCAGCTGGTTTATCTTCTGGGATATCAGTAATCATTGCTTCAGTCGTCAACATCAAGCCAGCAACAGAAGCTGCATGCTCAAGTGCTGAACGGGTTACTTTAGCAGGGTCAAGAATACCCATTTCCAACATATCGCCATATTCACCAGTTGCGGCGTTATAACCGAAGTTACCCTCACCGGCTTTAACAGCGTTGATTACAACAGATGGCTCATCACCCGCATTGGCAACGATCTGACGAAGTGGCGCTTCAATCGCACGGCGTAAAATGTTGATACCTGCTGTTTGGTCTTCATTAATGCCTTTCAAGCCATCAAGTGCATTCACCGCACGAACGAGTGCAACACCACCGCCTGCAACCACACCTTCTTCAACCGCTGCGCGCGTTGCATGAAGTGCATCATCTACACGATCTTTCTTCTCTTTCATTTCAACTTCAGTTGCTGCACCGATTTTAATGACTGCAACACCGCCTGCGAGTTTCGCAACGCGTTCCTGAAGTTTTTCTTTGTCGTATTCAGAAGTTGATTCTTCGATTTGCGCACGGATCTGTTGAACACGTTCAGCGATTTGTTCAGCATTACCAGCACCATCAACAATTACTGTGTTTTCTTTAGACACTGTGATTTTATGAGCAGTACCTAAATCTTGAAGAGAAGCTTGTTCTAAAGACATACCGACTTCTTCAGAGATTACAGTTGCACCAGTCAAGATTGCGATGTCTTGCAGCATTGCTTTACGGCGGTCACCAAAACCAGGGGCTTTAACCGCACATACTTTGATAATACCGCGCATGTTGTTTACAACAAGTGTAGCAAGCGCTTCGCCTTCAACATCTTCTGCAATGATTAGAAGTGGTTTACCTGTTTTAGCAACCGCTTCCAATACAGTGATCAATTCACGAATATTGCTGATTTTTTTATCCACAAGAAGAATGAACGGATTTTCAAGTTCAGCAGTTAAAGTATCTTGCTTGTTTGCAAAGTATGGAGAGATATAACCACGGTCGAACTGCATACCTTCTACAACGTCTAAAGCGTCTTCGAAGCCAGAACCTTCTTCTACAGTGATAACACCTTCTTTACCTACTTTTTCCATTGCTTGCGCAATCAACTTACCCACAGTGGTGTCAGAGTTTGCAGAGATTGAACCTACTTGTTCAATCGCCTTGAAATCATCAGCAGGTTTTGCATTGGTACGGATATTTTCAACCACAGTTCTCACTGCGATGTCGATACCACGTTTCAAGTCCATTGGGTTCATACCAGCAGTTACTGACTTGATCCCTTCGTTTAAGATTGCTTGAGCAAGTACAGTTGCAGTTGTTGTACCATCACCTGCAATATCATTGGTTTTAGAAGAAACTTCACGAACAAGTTGAGCACCCATATTTTCAAACTTGTCTTTTAATGAAATTTCTTTCGCAACAGTAACACCATCTTTAGTGATGTGCGGTGCGCCGAAAGAACGGTCAATGACAACGTTACGGCCTTTAGGACCTAAAGTTACTTTTACTGCATCTGCAAGAACGTTTACGCCTGCAATCATTTTTGAGCGAGCTGAATCACCAAATTTTACGTCTTTAGCTGACATATTAAACTCCGAATCTTTTTAAATACTGAATCTGATAATAAATGTGAGTTATGTGTAGATTAGCTTTCAAGCACAGCCAAGATATCTGACTCTTTCATAATCAAGAGTTCTTCACCGTTTACTTTTACAGTTGTTCCCGCATAAGTACCAAACAATACTTTGTCTCCAACTTTAACATCCAAAGCACGTACACCATTGTCAGTGATCTGACCATTGCCCACTGCAATCACCTCACCCTGAGATGGTTTTTCAGCAGCAGAACCTGGAAGTAAAATACCGCCAGCAGTTTTGGTTTCTTCTTCTACACGACGAATCACAACACGATCATGTAATGGACGAATGTTGCTCATAATTAACTCCATCAGACTTAGTCTTTTTTGATAAATTGTTATGACAAGACAAAAGCGCCATAACAAAATTTGATATGCCACTTTTGTGGGGTTAAAAAAAATGGCTTCAAGGGGTAAAAGAAAAAAAATTCTATTTCTAGATGTTTTTTTAAACACAAGAAATCATGAAATGCTGTATTAAACACTTTCTGGGGATTGAACAAATATTTTTAACTTTTCATCAAACCAATAATGCTCAATCTTGCCATTCCCTAAAATAACATTAAAACCATTGGTTGAGTCATGGTGTAAACGGCTCGAAATTGCAGTGCCTGCATGAATGTCATAGATAGGATGATTGACATTCAACTGATAAATCTTTGTGAGATCATATACTGCTGTTTGATGTAAATGCCCATGCAACAAGCCAAACAGTCCCGTTTCGCCCCAGCGTTCCAAAGCAATCTTCCCTAAAACAGGACAATCCTTATCATCACGCTGATCAGGAGATATATAGAAAGGCTGATGAAAAACCACCAGCTTTATTTTATTTGAGGGCACATTGTTTAACTTTTCATAGGTTTCATGGATTTGTTCCATGGAAATATGTCCCCGCGTGTGGTAACGCCGCCGAATACTGTTTACCCCCACAATATAAAAATGCTCAGTTTCCAGCGTTGTTTCCAGGCGACCAAAAAATGCCTGATACAATACAAAAGGGGAGAAAAATCGGTTCCAGACCTGATAAAGGGGGATATCATGATTTCCTGGCACCACCAAATAAGGCAATGACAGGGAATCCAGAAATTTTCGGCAGGCATAGAACTGCTTAAAGCGGGCACGCTGGGTTAAGTCCCCACTCACCACAATCGCCTCTGGACGATGCTGTTGGCAAAACTGCTGTATGGCCTGAATACATACCTCTCTTTCAGTGCCAAAGTGTAAATCAGACAGATGCAACAGCATTTGGCACCATTACCTTTAAAGAAGATTTTTCAACTGCGAATTTTAGCGGTGTCTGCATTTCCATCAGTTCTCCATCCACGGCCACAGTGAGCTTTTTCTTTTTACACTCTACCTGAATCTGTTCAGCACAGAATGAATAAACATCAGAAGCCTGATCAATTTTCCCCTGAATCAGTGTCCATAACATTTTCAGCAAACTTAGCCGATCACTTTTGGCCACCACCACCCCTGCCAGCTTTCCATTGGCAGCACATTCCGCAATCCTCAATTTCATGTCACTGAGCTGAAGCTGGTTATTGCCAAAGAAAACCAGCGGTGTTGCAACAGGATATTTTCGGCCATCTACAGTGACCGCCAGTTTTAATGATTTGTGTTCACGCAACAGCACATCCAAACCCGATGTATAGGCATTCAAGGGGAAACGGCCAAAACGCTGGTTATATAATTCACGTTTTTTTATAAATAAGGGATATAAACCCAGACTGGCATTATTCAGGTAAATCTGGTCATTCAGGGTGGCAACATGAACCTTATGTTCAATGCCTGTGGCAATCACCTCCGCAGCCAGCCCCAGATCAATGGGGATATTCAGGGCGCGGGCAACATAATTAAATGTCCCTAATGGCATGATTCCCATTGGAATATCGGTATGCATCAATTTTTTGGCAACCGCATTCAAGGTTCCATCCCCTCCTGCCGCCACCACAACACCACGCGAATCGGCATGCTGATGTCTGGAGAGTACCGATGTCATCATTTCATCAAAATTAACCCGCTGATTTAACTCAAAAACTTGGATTTCAAACCCATATTGTGTCCAGAACGTCATGAGACGTTCATATTGCTCATCTTGTTGTGCTGCATGAAAACCTGATTTTTGATTATAAATGAGGGATAAAGGCCGTAAATTTTGACTCATACAACTTAACCTGAATAAAGTTAACAATCTTATTTTTGTTTACAAAATCAACAAATAAAAGCTTCTTTATGTAAATTTTGAGTGAGCATCATTCATATAACCAATAATAATTCTCAAAAAATCATAATATTTT
>NZ_DDAH01000209.1:0-2593 GCF_002333245.1 Acinetobacter sp. UBA2063 | reverse complement strand
TGCTTTTGCTTCAGAAAATGCAGCTTTAGCCCTATCCATATCTTGCTGCATTAAGGCAAACAAGACTTTTCCATATAAAAATTCAGGGCTATGGTCTTCTGGATACTTGGTGTCCAGCCATTGCAATTTTAATTTATTCCCTGTTTCAAGAAAGCGTTTTAATAACAGATAGCGTGCCCCCTGATTATCATTTGGGGATATCTTGACTAATCTTGTAAAAATCTGCTCTGCCTCAACAGCCATCGGTGTATCAGCCATATGCAAGGCTAAATTAAAGCAAGCCCTTAAAAATGGACGGTTCTCAATAAAGCCCCATTCCAATAAATCTTTATCCCAGTTAAATGTAGTGGGAAATGCTGCCAGTCCAATGCGATGAGCCTCACGCAAAGCGAGATAAGATTCCATTTTTCGACCAGAATATCCATAAACCAACCCAAGATGAACCCAAGCATCAATATGTTGGGGATTCTCAGAAAGTAGCTTGGTTAGCGTCAGCTCTGATGCAAGTAAACTGCCTTGAGACAAGTACTCCAATGCTTCATCAAATTGCTGCTCTATATCCTCATCAATCAAAGTTTCAAAAACCCACATGTGTTTTTCAAGCTGTTCTAATTTCACTGAGCCATCCCCTCAAATTTAATTCAATATCCAGACTACCCTTTCTGTACCAAGTAGCGATATTCAGTGTGACTGTTGTCATCGAGACTTTCTTCTTTTAATAATAGTTCATGCCCAAGATGCATACAAAACTTAGGAATATCCCAAGATGTAGAAGGATCTGTAGCAAACACCTCGACGATATCACCTGATTTTGCTTTACGAATCGCTTGATGCAACATCATTACAGGCTCAGGACAACGTAAACCTCTAGTATTAAGTTGAACAGTGGGAAGTTGAGGTTGTTCGGACATCATCATACTCATATATTTTAATATTCACACTTTAACATAAAGTAAGTCGATAAAAATCATCAACAGCTTTTTGAAAAACTGTACATTTTTCGCATCGTTTTATTGATGCATATCCGCTTTTTCTTCGGTATGATGAAAATCATCTAATTGATATAGAGAGTCTTTAGGAAAGATCATGGTCGAGGAATCCAGTCCGTCGTGGGGTATGCGTGGCTTAAGAAAATGGTTAGGTACTGCACCTGAAACCCGCGATGAATTACTCAGGTTAGTTCAAGACTCACGTCGTTTTTTAGAACCAGATACTGTTGCTATGCTTGAGGGTGTTCTCGATCTACCAGCAACAAAAATTCGGGAAGTCATGACGCCTCGAACTGCAATCATCAGTTTACAAGAAGATGATCAGTTATTGGATATTTTAGATGTCCTGATTGATTCAGCACATTCGCGTTTCCCAGTGTTCTCAGCAGATCAAAGTGACAATGTGGTGGGTATCCTGTTGGCCAAGGACCTATTACCTTTCTTAACTGAGCGTAATGTCAAAGTCGATATTCGTTCATTGATGCGCCAGCCTGTATTTGTGCCTGAAAGTGCACGTTCAGACCAGGTGTTACGCATGCTAAAAAACACCCAAACACACATTGCGATTGTCATCGATGAATATGGTTCAACTTCTGGTTTAGTCACCCTTGAAGACATTCTCGAAGAGATCGTCGGTGAAATTGAAGACGAACACGATATTGCCGATGAAGAAGCATTATATATCGTACCTGACAATGATCCAACCACAGCCAATACCTGGATTGTGCAAGCACTTACACCCATTGAACATTTCAACACTATTTTAGATGCTGATTTTTCTGACGATGAAGTTGAAACTATGGGCGGCTTACTGCTGCAAGAAATTGGTTTAGTCAGCGATTTACAGGGTCAGACCATTGAGCTTGGCGACTGGCAATTTACCATTATTGAAGCAGATGCACGCACTATTCATCTGATTCGAGCTGTCCGTCAATGAGAAGCTATTTTGAAAAGCTGTTAAATTCATCTCAACCACAAAAACAGCTTCCCTTTATTGTTCCACTGCTGATTGCGCTGATCTCAGGCGCAATCTTTAGCTTGGCACTTGCACCATATTATTTCTGGTGGTTGGCAATTCTGTCACCAGCATTGCTTTATGCAGTGTTACGTCAACGTAATCCTAAGCAGGCCTTTGCACTGGGCTGGGCTTATGGTTTTGGTTTATGGTTTGTCGGGGCATTTTGGCTCTACACCTCCATCCATACCTATGGCGATACCAATGCTTTTTTAAGCATCCTGATGATTGTCTTTATGGCAGCCGCAATGGGCTTATTTACTGCTTTTCAAACATGGGCTTATCGACGGTTTTTTCCAGAAACACCACTCACCTTTGCCCCGCTCTGGGTGATGTTCGAATGGGCAAAAACCTGGGTATTTACAGGTTTCCCGTGGTTGTTTGCTGGATATGCATTTACTGAACGGCTGCTGGATGGCTATGCACCTTTATTTGGTATTTATGCAGTTTCATTTGTGGTCATTGTGCTGGCATGTGCTTTGGTCGAAATTTTAAATCGGCGCTGGTTTTGGGCCATTCCATCCGCCTTGCTGGTGCTAGGGGCCTGGGGTGCTGGATTTATCCAGTTTGTTCAGCCCAAAGCCTCCAA
>NZ_DDAH01000232.1:9081-12023 GCF_002333245.1 Acinetobacter sp. UBA2063 | reverse complement strand
TAAAGTACTTAAATTTTATTAAGAATATGTTTTATATATAATTATTTTATATTTTTAGTACTTTTTCAAAACATTCTATTGTGAGGCAATCGAATAGTATTGACTGGGTCAGTCTATTTCATTGTCGACAATCCTATTGCATTTTTTCTTCTATCTCGTTATAAAATCATCAAAACTGTAGAGATTGTCGACAATATGCAAGATACCCTTGTTCCTCAAGCCATCAGCACAAGTCAGAGTATTACCCTGACGGAACATGTATTTAAGCAAATTCAATCAGCAATCGTGTTAGGACAAATTCCTGCGGGCAGCAAAATTTCTGAGCCTGAGTTAGCACGTATTTATGGGATTAGTCGTGGTCCTTTACGTGAGGCGATCCATCGTCTGGAAGGACAGCGATTGGTTGAGCGTACGGCCCATGTCGGTGCACGCGTGGTGTCACTGTCACTACAGCAGTTTCAAGAACTTTACCAAATTCGTGCTTCACTTGAAGGCTTAGCTTGTAAGTTGGCTGCACAGCATATTGATAAAAAACAAATTTTAGCATTGCGTGATGTACTGCGAATGCATGCTGAAGATGAAAATTTTAAAGCAGGTAAGGGCTACTATCTGCAAGAAGGTCAAGACGATTTCCATTACTGCATTATCAAAAGCAGTGGCAATAAAACCCTCGAAAAAATGTTATGTGATGAGCTGTATCACCTCATCCGTATGTATCGAATTCAATTTTCAAATACCCCAGATCGACCAAGCAAAGCTTGGGATGAACATATCCGCATTTTAGATGCGATTGCAGAGGGTGATGGTGAGCTTGCTGAAATGCTGATGCATCGTCACATCAATGCATCCTACAAAATTGTTGAGCAAACATTGCTGCAAACCCAAGGAGAACATCAACATGGCTAAATCTGCTGGTCAGTTATTCCGCGACGCGGTCGCAAATGAAAAACCATTACAAGTGGTCGGTGCGATCAACGCCAATCATGCATTGTTAGCAAAGCGTGCAGGCTACAAGGCGATCTATTTGTCGGGCGGTGGTGTTGCCGCAGGTTCTTTGGGTTTACCTGACTTGGGGATTAGCAACCTTGATGATGTATTGACCGATGTACGCCGTATTACCGATGTCTGTGATCTACCCTTATTGGTTGATGTGGATACAGGTTTTGGTGCTTCCGCGTTTAATATCGCACGTACCACTAAATCAATGATTAAGTTCGGCGCAGCGGCAATGCACATTGAAGACCAAGTTGGTGCTAAACGTTGTGGACACCGTCCTAACAAAGCCATCGTGACGCAACAAGAAATGGTGGATCGTATTAAAGCTGCGGTTGATGCGCGTACTGATGAAAACTTTGTGATCATGGCACGTACCGATGCTTTAGCGGTTGAAGGTTTACAAGCAGCGATTGATCGTGCAGGTGCTTACATTGAAGCAGGTGCGGATATGTTATTCCCTGAAGCGATCACTGAATTGGCAATGTACAAGCAGTTTGCTGATCTGACCAAAGTTCCAGTATTAGCGAACATTACTGAATTTGGTTCTACGCCATTATTTACCACTGAAGAATTGGCTTCTGCGGATGTGAGCATTGCGTTATATCCACTTTCAGCATTCCGCGCGATGAACAAAGCAGCGGAAAATGTGTATGAGACTCTGCGTCAAGAAGGCACACAGAAGAACGTTGTTGACACCATGCAAACCCGTCAAGAATTGTATGAGCGCATTAACTACCATGCGTTTGAACAGTATCTTGATGGAACTTTTGCGAAGAATAAATAATCTCTGAAATTTACCCCTCCTAACCTCCCCTTAAAAAAAGGGGAGGAACCTCACCAATCAGATCACATTTTGATTTCGTGAAAGTCTCCCCCTTATAAGGGGGAGATTTAGAGGGGGTAAAAGTGCAAACACATAAACACCTTAAAAAGGACAATCTTATGAGCTCTAATGAAACTCCAACAGGCTTCAAGCCAAAAAAATCAGTTGCGTTAAGTGGTCAAGTTGCAGGTAACACAGCACTTTGTACCGTAGGTCGTAGTGGAAATGACTTGCACTACCGTGGTTATGACATTCTAGACCTTGCAGTGGGTAGCGAATTTGAAGAAGTTGCGCACTTGCTTGTACATGGCAAACTGCCAAACAAAGCTGAGTTGAAAGCCTATAAAGCAAAACTGAAAGCACTGCGTGGCTTACCCGCAGCATTAAAAACTGCACTTGAGCAACTGCCACCGTCTGCACACCCAATGGACGTGATGCGTACGGGCGTTTCAGTTTTAGGTTGTTTAACCCCTGAACATGAAGACCACAATGAAGCAGGTGCAAAGGACATCGCTGATAAATTGATGGCAAGCTTGGGTTCAATGTTGTTGTATTGGTACCACTTCAGCAACAACGGTCGTCGTATCGAAGTTGAAACGAATGATGACTCAATCGCTGCGCATTTTCTCCATTTACTTCATGGCGAAGCGCCATCTGAAGAATGGATTCAAGCCATGCATACCTCTTTGATTCTGTATGCAGAGCATGAATTCAACGCTTCTACATTTACTTCACGTGTTGTTGCAGGTACAGGTTCAGACATGTATTCAGCAATTACAGGTGGTATTGGTGCGTTGCGTGGTCCAAAACATGGTGGGGCGAACGAAGTTGCATTTGTGATTCAACAACGTTATGACAACGCTGACGAAGCAGAAGCAGACATCCGTAGCCGCGTAGAGAAAAAAGAAGTGATCATCGGCTTTGGTCACCCTGTTTATACCATCTCTGATCCACGTAACGAAGTGATCAAGAAAGTGGCGCGTGATCTTGCAGATGCTCAAGAGAACACCAAAATGTACCTTATTGCTGAACGTTTAGAAGCAGTGATGAAAGAAGTGAAGAACATGTTCCCGAACCTCGATTGGTTCAGCGCGGTGAGCTATCACTTGATGGGTGTTCCAAC
>NZ_DDAH01000232.1:8218-8926 GCF_002333245.1 Acinetobacter sp. UBA2063 | reverse complement strand
CTTGATGGGTGTTCCAACGGCAATGTTCACTCCATTATTCGTGATTGCACGTACCGCAGGTTGGTCAGCACACGTGATTGAACAACGTCAAGACGGTAAGATCATTCGCCCTAGCGCGAACTACACTGGCCCTGAAAACCTAGAATTCAAACCATTGGCGGAGCGTGGTTAATGACAAATCAATACCGTAAACCGCTGCCAAATTATCAAGGCGATACCCAGCTCGAATATTATGACGTGCGCCAAGCCGTTGAAGATATTCAGCCAGGCGCATATGAAACTTTGCCATACACCTCGAAAGTGTTGGCAGAACAGCTTGTGCGTAAAGCCGATGCAGAAAACCTAACTGCCTATTTAACCCAATTGATCGAACGCCGTCAGGACATGGATTTTCCTTGGTATCCTGCGCGCGTGGTATGTCATGACATCTTAGGTCAAACGGCATTGGTTGACCTTGCGGGCTTGCGTGATGCGATTGCAGATAAAGGCGGTGATCCATCTAAAGTCAATCCAGTGGTTCCAACGCAGTTGATCGTGGATCACTCTTTGGCAGTTGAATATGGTGGCTTTGATCCTGACGCGTTTGAGAAAAACCGTGCAGTAGAAGATCGTCGTAACGAAGACCGTTTCCACTTTATCGAGTGGACGAAAACCGCATTTAAAAATGTCGACGTAATCCCTGCGGGTAACGGCATCATGCACCAGATC
>NZ_DDAH01000232.1:0-8048 GCF_002333245.1 Acinetobacter sp. UBA2063 | reverse complement strand
GGCATCATGCACCAGATCAACTTGGAGAAAATGTCTCCAGTGATCCAAAATCGTGATGGTTTAGCGTTCCCAGACACATGCGTAGGTACAGACTCACATACACCACATACGGATGCACTTGGTGTGATCTCTGTGGGTGTAGGTGGTTTAGAAGCTGAAAACGTGATGTTGGGTCGTGCATCTTGGATGCGTCTTCCAGACATTATCGGTGTTGAGCTAGTGGGTCAGCGTCAAGCAGGCATCACGGCTACGGATATCGTATTGGCACTCACTGAATTCTTACGTAAAGAACGTGTCGTTGGTGCATATCTTGAGTTCTTCGGTGAAGGCGCAGACACCATGTCGATTGGTGACCGTGCAACCATCTCGAACATGACACCTGAATACGGTGCAACGGCTGCGATGTTCTACATCGACCAAAACACGATTGATTATTTACGCCTGACAGGTCGTGAAGATGCGCAAGTGGCATTGGTTGAGCAATACGCAAAAGAAATCGGTCTTTGGGCATCGGATATGACCAAAGCGCAGTACCCACGTGTACTCCGTTTCGATCTTTCAACAGTCACTCGTAACATTGCAGGTCCATCAAACCCACATGCACGTGTATCTACTGCTGACTTGAAAGAAAAAGGTATTGCAGGTGTTGTTGAAAACCGTACGGATGGTTTAATGCCTGATGGCGCGATCATCATTGCTGCGATCACGTCTTGTACCAATACTTCAAACCCACGTAACACCGTGGCAGCAGGTTTATTGGCACGTAATGCCAATGAACTTGGTTTAGTGCGTAAACCTTGGGTGAAATCTTCATTCGCACCAGGTTCTAAAGCGGCTGCACTTTATCTTGAAGAAGCTGGCGTACTCAAAGACCTAGAGAAACTTGGTTTTGGTATCGTGGCGTATGCATGTACAACCTGTAACGGGATGTCAGGTGCGCTTGATCCAGTGATTCAACAAGAAATCATTGACCGTGATTTGTATGCGACAGCGGTACTTTCGGGTAACCGTAACTTCGATGGTCGTATCCATCCTTATGCAAAACAAGCGTTCTTGGCATCGCCTCCACTTGTTGTCGCGTATGCGATTGCAGGGACAATTCGTTTTGACATCGAAAAAGATTCATTGGGTACAGACAAAGACGGTAATCCAATTTACCTGAAAGATATCTGGCCATCTGATGCTGAAATCGATGCACTGGTAAAAGAAGCTGTGAAGCCTGAACAATTCCGCAAAGTCTACATTCCAATGTTTGACCTCGGTGAAGTTGAGCAAGCGGAAAGCCCACTTTACGATTGGCGTCCAATGAGTACTTATATTCGTCGTCCGCCGTATTGGGAAGGGGCGTTGGCTGCACCACGTACTTTGACCAACATGCGTCCGCTTGCAATTTTGGGGGATAACATCACGACTGACCATTTATCGCCTTCAAATGCGATCATGATGGATTCGGCTGCGGGTGAATACCTACACAAAATGGGCGTACCTGAAGAAGACTTCAACTCATACGCGACACATCGTGGTGACCATTTGACCGCACAACGTGCAACATTTGCCAACCCGAAATTGTTTAATGAAATGGTGGTTCGTTCTGACGGCACGATTAAACAAGGTTCAAAAGCGCGTGTAGAGCCTGAAGGCGAAGTGATGCGTATGTGGGAAGCGATTGAAACTTACATGAACCGTAAGCAACCGTTGATCATTGTTGCAGGTGCGGATTATGGTCAAGGTTCAAGCCGTGACTGGGCAGCGAAAGGTGTTCGTCTTGCTGGTGTTGAAGCGATTGTGGCTGAAGGTTTTGAGCGTATTCACCGTACTAATCTTGTAGGTATGGGCGTGTTACCACTTGAGTTTAAGCCGGGTGTTAACCGCAAGACTTTAAAGCTTGATGGTACGGAGCTATATAGCGTGATTGGTAATATTGCACCGCGTTCAACTTTAACTTTAGTAATTGAGCGTTCAACTGCTGATGGTAAAGAAGAGATTGTTGAAGTACCTGTGACTTGCCGTTTAGATACAGAAGAAGAAGTTTCTGTATATGAAGCGGGCGGTGTATTACAGCGTTTTGCGCAAGACTTTTTAGAAGGCCAAGTGGCTTAACACTTTAGCTAAAAGTAATTGATATTGTTTAATAAAAACCCTACTTTAGAGTGGGGTTTTTAATTTAAAAGAGATAAATACTAATGATATTATGAAAATGTTATATATGTTTTTATTTTAAACTTTAAATCTAAAAACTGATTATTTTTTAATTATTTAGGTGGAGTTATGTCTTCAACGTTACCAGCTATTTTAACCAATACAACCGTTTCTCAATTTCCCGCTGTTACTAAGGTGGAAATTAATTTTTTAAGTGATGCTAGAAAATTATTAGATATTGGTTTTCCTGATCATGCACTATTAAATATTTGGAATGCTTCTGTACATAATTTACGTCGGAGGGTTGAGCTATATGGAGTTGAACTTTTTAACTCGGCGATTAAAGATGAATCTGGAAGGAAGAAATATGAAAATAATGGAGAAACACTTACTGAGAGATGGGCGGGTGTTGATGATCTAGTGCTTATTAATGGATCAATAAAACTAGGTGTTTTGAATAAAAAAGCTGGAAAAGCTTTGGAAATGATTAATTGGATGAGAAATCATGCGTCTCCAGCCCATGCAAGTGATAATACTGTTGAGCAAGAGGATGTTTTCGGAATTGCTTTGATTTTACAGAAAAATTTATTTGAAGCAGAAATGCCAGATCCAGGACATTCACCTTCAGGTTTATTTGATCCTATAAAAAAATCAATTTTAGATGACGAAAATTTAGCTTTACTAAGAGATCAAATTAATGCGTTTAAATTAAGTGATATTCGTATTACCTTTGGCTTCTTACTTGATATGATTTGCAAAGGAGAAGCCCCAGCCTCTGAAAATGCGAAAGCATTATTCTCAGCCGTCTGGCAGCGTGCGAATGAAGATCTAAAATGTTCAGCGGGTCAGCGTTATCATACATATCTTTTAGATCAAGAAGCTGATACTAGTTCAGATAAAGGTGCTAAAGTTCGTGTTTTAGAGACATTACTGAAAGTAGAAGGAATAAAATATATTCCAGATGCAGCTCGAGCAACATTATTTAGAAGGGCTGTAAAAAAGTTAGCTCAGGCGAAAAACACAGCTTATGGGTGGAATGATGAGGTTAAAGCAGCAAAAGCTTTAGTACAGTTTGGAACAGCAATTCCTTCAATTGCTTTTGAGGACGTTTATCAAGAAGTATTAGCTGTAATATGCGGAAATTATTGGGGGCGTTCAGAAGCATATACAATTCTTAAAGTTTTATTTGAAAAACTTAATACCACCCAACTCATGACTGTGGCGAGAATGTTTGAAAATAATACTAGGGTTACGGAAGAGTTATTTCAGCATAGACCTAAAGCTATAGCATTGGGCATTCTATCTGATATCCAAGACAAAATGACAATTCAAGCTAGCAAAGATGAAATTGATGAAATTATTGAGTATGTTGAGGGATTATAAAGATTTCATATTTAAATGGTATGAAATTATTGCGAAAGTAAGCCATAGATAGAAAGTTATTTCACCTTTCCGACACCACTACTTGTCAGAAAGGTCAATAAATAATCAAAACTATCACGCTATAGTATATGAACCATTTCTAAAATCTATGGAGAACAAAGATGGTTACTGCTGGCGAAAGACCTGGAACTGGCTTCTATTTTTGTGTCCAATGCGGACATCGCACCTATTTAGAAATTGGTACTGATCGTTTACCTCCGTGTACCAAATGCCTTGGCAATCAATTCAACAGTAAGAATGCCTAAGCCGCAAACACCAAACAGTTACCCACTGTTTTGATGAAAGCCCTGTCACTCGATAGGGCTTTTTTGTTACTGTAAAATATGAAATAACAAGATAGCGATATCTGACAAAAATAAGGAAAACCCAGATGGAAACAATTTTAGGACTTTGTATCGGCGTAGGATTAAGCGCAGCCTGTGGTTTTCGTGTCTTTGTTCCTTTATTGGTGATGAGCATTGCAACCCTGATGGGTTGGTACGAACCTGCCAAAGGCTTTGAATGGTTAGCCATTCCATCTGTATGCGCTGCACTTGGATTTGCAACCATCTGTGAAATCGCAGCTTACTATGTGCCGTGGGTCGATAATCTCTTGGATACCATTGCCACACCTGCTGCTGTAGTGGCAGGCACACTCAGTACGATGGCAGTCAGTAGTGGAGAAATGTCTCAGTTTGCGACTTGGGCAGCCGCACTGATTGTGGGTGGTGGGACGGCAGGCGTGGTGCAAATGAGTACGGTCGCTGCACGAGGTGTTTCAACAGCAACCACTGGTGGACTGGGAAATTTTGTAGTGGCAACAGGTGAGTTGCTTGGCTCAATTGTGTTGTCGATTTTGGCATTTATTATGCCTGTGCTGATTACGGTGTTGGTGATTGTTTTAGTGATTGTGGTCGCACGTTGGGTACAGAAAAAAAGACAAAATAATGCTGATCAGTCAGCTTACTAAAAACAAGGATAGAATATGGACTTGATCAGTTTAAAAAACATCATAAGTCAAACATATTTTTAGGGTTCAATATCATGAATGGATATATTGACCATCGAAAAAAAGTTTAAAACAGAGTAAATTACCATCACTTTTTGATTTTGCGTTTTAGCCTATGGCAATCACTTGGATTCTATTCACTCTCATGGCCGCTTTCATGCAGGCGTGGCGTAACGCATTTCAAAAACAACTCAGTACCACGGTTGATGTCTATGGAACAACGCTGGCAAGGTTTTTATTTTCCCCCATCTTTGCCTTTAGCTATCTGGCATTTCTCTATCTGCACCAACCTGTCACAGCGCAGGTTCATTTCTCCCATAAATTCTGGGTCTATGTGGTGATTGCGGGCATTAGCCAGATTTATGCCACAGCATTAATGGTCAAATTATTCCAGCAGAAGAACTATGCCATTGGTGTCGGGCTAGCCAAAAGTGAAGCCATTTTGGCGGCTTTGGTCGGTGTTTTATTCCTACAGGAGCATTTAACAGCCTGGGGCTGGGTGGGAGTATGGATTGGTGCAGTGGCAGTCTTTCTACTGAGTAAAGGTCGTCAACACACTGAATTATCATTTAAAACCTTAATGATTGGTTTGGGAAGTGGATTATGCTTTGCCATCACTTCATTACTGGTCCGCGAAGCCAGTCTGGAACTGAGCATGTTGCCGTTCCTGCATCGTGCAGGATGGGTACTTTGCAGCCTGATCAGCTTTCAGTGTATTATACTTTTACTCTACCTAGGGATTTTTAGCCGAACAACACTTTATAAAATGTGGCAGCGTCTTGGCCTAACCCTGCGCGTGAGCATCTGTAGTTTTCTCGCCTCAGTCGGTTGGTTTAGTGCCATGAGTATGCAAACGGTGGCAATAGTCAAAACCCTGGGGCAGGTCGAAATATTATTTAGCCTACTGATCTCAGCATTTTTCTTTAAAGAGAAGCTCGCCAAAACCGATCATTTGGGTTTGTGGTTGGTGATTGTGGCCGCAATTATGGTGATTTGGGCTTAAATCTGTTTTTTAAGTAAAAAAATACACAGATAAAACAGGATATATCGGAAGATAATAGGTAAATCTATGCTTTATTTGGAAAATAATTCCAATTATAAAACTGGATATGCAAAATTATTTCATGGATGGCTAGAAATAGTAATTTTTAGGAAAACAATCCCACAGCAATCTGCCTAAACTATGTCTCAAGGGTTGAGGAACGATTAAAGTTCCGTAAGGGGATCGAAAAGAGTAGCATGCACCGAAGCTTATCAAGCAAGTGTGTACTTGTCCAAAAGGTCTCGATTCGGCTTAGGACGCTATAGATCAAAAGTTTATAGGCAGAGGTTATAACTTACAAAGTTATAGGTGTTGAAGTAAACAACATATTTTCCCTTGATACCCTGAAAAATTTAATGAAATAGAATATGACCAATCAGACTTAAATAATAAAAACCACATCAATAAAATCTAATATAAATGTGAAGTTCATCGATAAAGCTTTGCTATTTTGAATAGAAGTCGATATTTTTATATTAAAAAACAAAATGATATAATTGAAACAATAGGTAAAACCAAAGAATGATCACAGGAAATAGGTCAGAACAATCGTAATCATTCCCAAAAAAGATGTATTTGGACTGGTAACACGCAAAACCAAGGATATGGTTTCATTCAGGCAACTGAGTCTGGCACGGGCAAAAGACTACCTGATTGCTTTTCTTAATCGTGAAATTGCGACACTGGAAGAGATGTATAAAGAGAATTTAGCCAAGAGCAATAAAAATTCGTAATTGGTCTTAAACAATCAGCTTAAGGACTCTTGCTAAACCCCTTGGCAGAACTATAATCGTTGCCAATTTGCGTTTATCCAGGCTGTCTGTTGCCCATGCCCTTAAATAACGACTTTATCTATACGCCACCGCAGGAACCGCTTGAAATCATTTATGAAGATGAAGATCTGGTGGTGGTCAATAAGCCTGCTGGATTATTATCGGTAATGGGACGCTTGCCTGAACATCAGGACAGTGCCTATTTGCGGATTTTGGAAAAATTTCCAACAGCTAAAGTCACTCATCGGCTAGATATGGCCACCTCTGGCTTATTGATGTTTGCTAAACACCGCGATGCTGAAGTTGCGGTCAGCAAGATGTTTCAGGCACGTACAATAAAAAAATACTATATTGCGTTGATACAAGGAAAAATTCAGGCTGAGGGAAGTGTTGAAGTTCCCTTGATCACTGACTGGGAAAATCGTCCACGTCAAATGGTGCATTTTGAACTCGGCAAACAGGCCAAGACTATATTTCAGTTGATGAAATATGATGCGGAAACAGATCAAAGTCGAGTCCGTTTGGAACCTGTTACAGGACGGTCACATCAACTCCGCGTCCATATGATGCATATTGGTCATCCGATTATGGGAGATAAACTCTATCATCCTGATTCAGCCAGGTTTCATTTAAAACGCATGGCTTTACATGCGGCATATTTGGCATTCCAGCATCCCTTGAAAATGCATGATATTGAACTATATTCAGATGTTGAATTCTAAGAATATGAATATAAAAGAAATATATTCGATCCCGCAAGTAAAATGGATGGCATTAGAAAAACCACAACAAGACTAGCTAAAGTTAATTTTACTGGAGGCAGATCCAAATTGGGAACAGGTCTCTACTTAACGTGAATTCGGGATAAGGAAGTTGTAAAAGGACAGGCATTTAAATCAAAATTTAATCATGACAAAAAAACAATGATCTCAAAATGCCTATCGACACACAGCTTACAACACTTTTCTGCCTAATTGATGGTTTCTGCACTGATATTTCAGAGCAGGTTGAGCAATACATGCTCACTTGTGGCAAGATTAAACGTGTGCGTCAAAGTCAAATTTGTGCATCTGATGTGATTACATTACTCTATGCCTGAGGTCATGAGAAGAATGAAATAGAATGTTTGGAGAATAGCAGAATGTACCAAGCTAGTTTAGAGCATTGTGACCTCTTGCTGTCGTCCAATGCGTTGCCAGGGCAAACCCTGGATCACTGCCTGTAACTGTTCTGGGCTGAGAGCTACGGTTTCACCCTGGTGAACTTTAGCCCAGTGAAATTTGCCCTGTTCCAGCCGTCGGGCACATAGCCACATGCCCAGTCCATCATGTACCAGCACTTTCATGCGATGGTCACGTTTATTACAGAATAGGTAGGCACAATGCGGTTTGATGTAGCCAAAGGCTCTCAGCACCTGAGCCATGGCCGTATCCATACGTTTAAATTCAGCACAGTATGTTCTTCGTTTTTCGCAAGAGATGCGATGGATGTCTGGTTATTTGTAGTCATAAATTTAAGTCCCCACTTGTTTTTAAGTGGGGACTAAATTAAGGCTTATAGGACGAATTCATAAGGTGTGTTCAGCGGACGCTTACTGAGCATGCGCAACCTTTTGAATGTTGATTATCTCAACATCGGTTGGTTTATCCGAATAGCCGTAAAA
>NZ_DDAH01000170.1:2708-3025 GCF_002333245.1 Acinetobacter sp. UBA2063 | reverse complement strand
CACGGATCAAGGCTTCAAGTGTGCGTTTATTGATTTTTTTCAGGTCAATACGATGGCAGAAATCAAACAGGTCTTTATACGGGCCTTCCTTGATCCGTGAATCAATCACCGACTGCATTGCCTGTTCGCCCACACCCTTGATTGCACCCAACCCATAAACAATGGTGCGTTCATCACTGGCATGGAAATGGTATAGCGACATATTGACAGAGGGTGGCAACACGTCGAGTTTGTTGTTACGGCAGTCATCGATCAGGAATACAATGCTGTCAGTGTTCTGCATTTCCGATGACAATACCGCCGCCATAAATTCGGCA
>NZ_DDAH01000170.1:2055-2469 GCF_002333245.1 Acinetobacter sp. UBA2063 | reverse complement strand
ACCGCCGCCATAAATTCGGCAGGGTAATGTGCCTTTAACCATGCTGTATGATAGGCAACCAGTGCATAGGCTGCGGCGTGTGATTTGTTAAAACCATAGCCAGCAAACTTTTCCATATAGTCAAAGATATGGTTCGCGGTTGCCTCATTAATATCTTTCTTGGCAGCACCTTCAATAAAGATCTGGCGCTGTTTGACCATTTCCTCGGGTTTCTTTTTACCCATGGCGCGACGCAGCAGGTCCGCGCCACCCAGCGTATAGCCTGCACAGAACTGTGCTGCCTGCATGACCTGTTCCTGATACACCATGATGCCATAAGTGGGTTCCAATACACTTTCAAGCAATGGATGCAGATATTCAAACTCGCCACCATGCATACGGTGGATAAAGTCTGGAATCAGGTCCATCGGGCCA
>NZ_DDAH01000170.1:0-1995 GCF_002333245.1 Acinetobacter sp. UBA2063 | reverse complement strand
GGAATCAGGTCCATCGGGCCAGGACGGTATAGGGAAACGAAAGCAATAATTTCTTCAAACTTGCTCGGTCTGGCTTCCTTGAGCATCTTTTTCATGCCCACGGATTCAAACTGGAATACCGCAGTGGTGTTTGCCTCGGCAAAAACCAGATAGGCATCTTTGTCATCCAGTTCAACATTGGCAATGTCGAGTGGGGTATCTGACTTGATTCTTTTATTAATATTCTGAACGGCATCTTCAATAACGGTCAGGTTACGCAAACCTAAGAAGTCAAATTTAACCAGACCTGCAGCTTCAACGTCATCTTTATCATATTGTGCAACGCGGTTAGTGCCATCAGCATCACATAGCACCGCGGAATAATCAGTAATTTTACCTGGTGCAATGACCACACCACCCGCATGCTTGCCTGTGTTACGGGTAATGCCCTCAAGCTTGAGCGCCATTTCCCAGATTTCGGCGGCATCATCATGATCTGGGTTGGATGGATTGGTGACGATATCCTTGAGCTGCGGCTCCATTTCAATCGCTTGCTTTAAATCCACACCCAGCGGTTTGGTTGGCACCATTTTGGAAATACGGTCAGCCAGACCATAAGACTTGCCCAGTACACGGGCAACATCACGAATCGCACCTTTGGCTGCCATAGTACCGAATGTTGCAATCTGTGAAACCGCTTCACGACCATAATGCTGTGCCACATACTCAATTACACGGTCACGGCCTGCAATGCAGAAATCCACGTCAAAATCGGGCATGGAGACACGTTCTGGGTTAAGGAAACGTTCAAACAGTAGATCATAACGCAGTGGGTCAAGGTCGGTAATCTTTAAGCTATAAGCAACCAGTGAACCTGCACCTGAACCACGACCAGGCCCCACAGGTACGCCATTATTTTTTGCCCACTGGATAAAGTCCATGACGATCAGGAAGTAGCCTGGGAATCCCATTTTCAGGATAATGTCGACTTCATACTTGATTCGCTCATCGTAGGGCTGGCGAACCTCTGCCCAGTCTTCACCACGTTTTTCAACTGGGTAAAGATGATTTAGACGTTGTTCCAGACCTGTACGCGACAAATGCTCAAAATAGGTGTCAATGGTATAGCCATCAGGAATTGGGAAGTCAGGTAGGAAATAAGTACCCAACTGTAAGCTGACATTGCAGCGTTTTGCAATCTCGTAGGTGTTTTCAATGGCACTTGGAATGTCTGAAAACAGTTCAGACATTTGCTCGGCCGTTTTAAAATATTGTTCAGGGCTGTAGGGTTTGGGGCGTTTGTCGTCACTTAGGACATAACCATCGGCAATGCATACGCGGGCTTCATGCGCCTCAAAATCGTCCTGCTCAATAAAATGCACATCGTTGTGTGCCACCACACCAATTTGATATTTTGCGGCAAGTTTTGCAGCCTGTAGGATAAAATCCTCTTCGCCAACACGTTCGGTACGGGTCAGGGCTAAATAAACACGGTCGCCAAATTTTTCAATCCACGCTTCCAGTAACGGTTCAGCTTTCTGTGGGTTGGATGAGCAGAGCATCTTGCCAACATCACTGTGCTGACCCAGCAGAATGATCAGGTCTTCTGCCTGTTCCAGTATCCATTGTTTCTGTATGCAGGGCGTGCTGAGTTGTTGTCCCTCAATAAAACCACGCGACACAATTTCAGTGAGATTTCGCCATCCCTTGTTACTCATGGCAAGCAAGGTTGCGCGATGTTCAGCATCATTCAGGCGAATGACACTGCCCATAATAGGCTTGATGCCTTTACCCAGACATGCGCCGTAAAATTTTATCGCCGCATGCAGGTTGGACAAATCGGTGATGGCAAGCGCAGGCATTTCTTCTGCAGCAGCAACTTTGACCAAATCGGGTATGCGAACAATCGATTCGGTAATCGAAAATTCTGTATGTATACCGAGATGAACAAATTGCATAGTCAATACGATCCTTTTTCAAATCAGGACATAGTTTAGCATGCAAATTTATAATGAC
>NZ_DDAH01000231.1:557-8346 GCF_002333245.1 Acinetobacter sp. UBA2063 | reverse complement strand
CTTATCATTTTTTAACCGTGGTTTTTAGCAAACGATGTTATAAAAATTAATCACCTTTAAAAAATTTTTAAATATTTTCATTTAGAGGAAACATCATGAATTTACAACAAGTATTTGATCAATTAAACACGGTTCAAGCCAATCCAGCGATCAGCATTTTTGTTCCAACACATCGAACTTTTCCAGATAACCAGCAAGATGCAATTGCATTAAAAAATGCACTAAAAGAATTAGAAACTCGCTTATCTGAAGCCCATGATAAGCGTGAAGTTCAGACGCGATTAGAGCAAATTGAGAAAGAGCTTTCGGAGCATGATCACAATTATAATCTCGATACTTTAGCAATCTTCTCAACACCTGAAAGTACTCAAATTTTCAACTTCCCTTTCAAGGTAAAACCACGAGTCATTATTGATCAACATTTTGCTACACGAGACATTCTCCGTGAATTGAACAGTTCTGTGCATTATTACATGGTAATTGTTTCAAGAATGAATGGGCGATTATTTGAAGTATTTAACGATCAGCTCGTACATGAGTTTAATCAAGAAGATGAACTTCAAGGATTAGAATTCCCATTAGAAAACACGCATCTTTATACAACGAGCTCAAATGATCGCTCAAATGCCACGAAAGAAGAAAACTATATCAAAGAGTTTCTAAATCGTGTTGATAAAAGCGTTCAGGAAATCTATAAACAAAATCCTTTACCAATTATTGTCGTTGGTGATGAGCGTACCGTCTCTTTCTATCAACAAGTCTGTGACAATCCAAATGCGATTGTCGCCACTGTTACTAACAGTGCAAACTTAGAAGCAGAAGCACGCCTGATTATTGAAGAAGCCCAAGAGCAAGTAAATTTATACCGAACCAAACTTCAGGAAGTTGCTCAAACTGAAATCAATCAAGCAAAGAGTCAGAATTTATTGATTGAGGATTTATCATCAATTTACCGTGCTGCAAATGAGGGTCGCCTTGACCAAATCTTTATTAAAAAAGGTTACATACAGCCAGCGAATATTGATTCAGCAACGTCTACTGTTGAACTTGATACTGGTACGACGACGACTGATGATATAGTAGATGATATATTATCGACGGTAATCCATCATGGTGGTAAAGCTCATTTCTTAGATGCTGAGTTTTTAGATCATAATGCTAACTTATTAGCCAAGGCGCGCTATTAATAAAATACTCAAACTCATTGAAAATAAGGGCTTTAATGTCCTTATTTTCATCCAATAAGCAACACTTTTGAGATATGCTCAATCATTTATACCAACAACAAGGTAAATCATGACTTATTCTGTACAAGCTGAAAGCACTTTGACCCCTTATCGCGTAACACTGACTGATGCATCTGGCCATACATGGCATGCGGATGAGCCTGCTGATAAAGGTGGTCAAGATACAGCACCCAACCCTGTTCAGCTTTTACTTTCTGCTTTAGGTGCTTGCACTACCATTACCTTGGAAATGTACGCTAAACATAAAGGAATTAAGCTTGATCATGTTCAGGTCGATTTAGCTTTAAATCCCAATGCTGAACCTGAAGCAGGTCAAAACAACATTGAGCGCAAGATTACGCTAAAAGGTGAATTTACTGAAGAACAGCATAAACGCTTATTAAAAGTTGCGGAAAGTTGTCCTGTTCATAAATTATTAACGTCTAATATTTCGATTCAAACTGAACTTAGCATTTAATTTCATTCACAAAAAAAAGCGCCCTATTCAGGACGCTTTTTAACTATTAATTCAATTAAGCAGTCAACTCTTTAACCGCAGCAACAACTGCTTCAGTAGTAATACCGAAGAACTGGAACAAGTCTTTTGCTGGAGCAGATTCGCCGTAAGTGGTCATACCGATCACTTTGCCGTCTAAACCAACAAACTTCCACCAGTAATCCACATGAGCCGCTTCAACCGCTACACGCGCACGGATATGTGCAGGTAATACAGCTTCACGATATGCAGCATCTTGTTTCACAAACTCTTCAGCACATGGCATAGACACTACACGCACACCTTCAAGTTGTGCATACGCTTCCATTGCCAATGAAACTTCTGAACCTGTAGCAATAATGATTGCTTTCAACTCACCTTTTTCTTCAGCAAGTACATAACCACCTTTTGCAACGTTTTGAATTTGAGCTTCATTACGCACTTGGAATGGCAAGTTTTGACGAGAGAATATTAATGCTGTTGGACCTTCTTTACGCTGAAGAGCAGATTTCCAAGAAACAGCCGCTTCAACCGTATCGCATGGGCGCCAGGTATTTAAGTTTGGTGTACCGCGTAACGATGCAATTTGTTCGATTGGTTGATGCGTAGGGCCATCTTCACCTAAACCAATTGAGTCATGTGTATAAACATGAATCACACGTTGCTTCATCAATGCTGACATACGTACTGCATTACGTGCATATTCCATAAACATCAAGAATGTTGCAACGTAAGGAACAAAACCACCGTGTAAAGCTACACCATTTGCGATTGCGGTCATACCGAATTCACGAACGCCGTAATACACGTAGTTACCCGCTGGATTTTCTTGTACGCCTTGGCAACCTTTCCAAAGTGTTAAGTTAGAGCCAGCCAAGTCAGCAGAACCACCTAATAATTCAGGCAGTAATGGACCGAATGCCTGTAAAGTATTTTGGCTTGCTTTACGAGTTGCAATGGTTTCAGCTTTTGCATTGGTTTCAGCAATGAATGCATCAGCTTGTGCTGCAAATTCAGCAGGTAAATCACCATTGATGCGACGTAATAATTCAGCTGCTTCAGTTGGATATTTTGCTTGATATTGAGCAAATAATTCATTCCAAGCGGCTTCAGACGTTTGACCTTTTGCTTTTGCATCCCAAGCTGCATAAACATCTTCAGGAATAACAAATGCGTCTTCTTTCCAGCCTAATGCTTCACGTGTTAAAGCAATTTCGTCTTTGCCCAGTGGCGCACCGTGGCAATCTTCTTTACCTTGTTTGTTTGGTGAGCCTAAACCAATAATCGTTTTACAGATGATGATGGTTGGCTTATTGCTTTCAGCTTTCGCTTCAACAGTTGCTTGACGAATCGCATCAGCATCATGACCGTCTACACGAAGCACTTGCCAGCCATAAGCTTTGAAACGTTGCTCAGTATCATCACTAAACCAACCTTCTACTTCACCATCAATTGAAATCCCGTTGTCATCGTAGTAAGCAATCAACTTACCAAGACCTAAAGTACCTGCAAGTGAACATACTTCGTGCGAAATACCTTCCATCAAGCAGCCATCACCCAAGAAGCAATAAGTGAAGTGATCAACAACGTTTAAACCATTTTTGTTAAATTGCGCAGCTAAAGTTCTTTCAGCTAAAGCAAAACCAACAGCATTGGCAATCCCCTGACCCAATGGACCTGTTGTGGTTTCGATACCAGGTGCATAACCCAATTCTGGATGACCTGGAGTTTTAGAGTGTAATTGACGGAACTGTTTTAAATCTTCAATAGATAATTCATAACCCGTCAAATGCAATAATGCATATTGCAACATTGAGCCGTGACCATTAGACAATACAAAGCGGTCACGGTTCACCCATTGAGGGTTACTTGGGTTATGATTTAAAAATTCGCGCCAAACTACGTCAGCGATATCTGCCATCCCCATTGGAGCACCAGGATGCCCTGAGTTTGCTTGTTGCACAGCATCCATAGCCAAGACACGAATTGCATTTGCAATACGGCGTTCATTTAAAGGGGTTGTCATAAGTCAGAATCCGATTAAATCAATAAGATGTAGAGAAGATGAGAAATCATCTTTCAAAAACTGCGACTATTGTCTTAAAAAAACAAGATGGGGTAAAGTGCAATACACGATATTTCTTATATTTTGATCATTCAAATACAATTCTTTATATAAATGCTCACCATCTAAACAACCACTAAAATACATTCATTCCAATATGAAAATTTACAATTCAGGAAAACTTTATTAATTAAAGCATTAATATTAGTTTTACTGATACGCATATCAATAAAAACACAATGAAAATGAAATAAATTCATGCATTTTAGTCAGCTTATGCTAGTCCTATCCGCCAAGTCGATGTAACATACTCTGTCTTTTTGAAAATAACCATGATAGGACGTTCATGCGCGAGTATGCTGTTTTTACTTCAGAATCTGTAAGCGAAGGTCATCCAGACAAAATGGCTGACCAAATTAGTGATGCTATTTTAGATGCAATCCTAAAAGAAGACCCGTATGCGCGTGTCGCTTGTGAAACATTAGTAAAAACAGGTGCGGTTGTTCTTGCTGGTGAAATTACAACGACAGCAAATGTCGACTTTGAAGCAATTGTGCGTCAAACCGTAAATGGTATTGGCTATCATCACTCTGATTTAGGTTTCGACGGATCAACTTGTGCCGTGATCAATATGATTGGTAAACAATCTCCAGAGATTGCTCAAGGTGTTGACCGTCAAAAACCTGAAGATCAAGGTGCTGGCGACCAAGGCTTAATGTTCGGTTATGCAAGCCGTGAGACAGATGTACTCATGCCTGCCCCAATTTCTTATGCGCACCGTTTAATGGAGCGTCAAGCAGAATTACGCCGTTCAGGTGCTTTACCTTGGTTACGTCCAGATGCAAAAAGCCAAGTTACCTTTGCTTATGAAAATGGTATGCCAGTTCGTTTAGATGCAGTTGTATTATCAACTCAGCACGATCCTGAAATTAGTCAAGCTAACTTAAAAGAAGCTGTGATTGAAGAAATCGTAAAACCGATTATTCCTGCTGAAATGTTCCATGCAGGTACAAAATTCCATATCAATCCAACAGGTATGTTTGTGATTGGTGGTCCTGTAGGTGACTGTGGTCTAACTGGTCGTAAGATTATTGTCGATACTTATGGCGGTATGGCACGTCATGGTGGCGGTGCTTTCTCTGGTAAAGATCCATCAAAAGTTGACCGTTCTGCAGCCTATGCAGGTCGTTATGTTGCGAAAAATATTGTTGCTGCAGGTCTTGCTGACAAATGTGAAATTCAGGTGAGTTATGCAATCGGTGTTGCAGAGCCAACCTCCATTTCAATCAATACATTCAATACAGGCAAAGTTTCAGATGAGTTGATTATTCAATTGGTTCGTGAACACTTTGATTTACGTCCATACGGTATCACCCGCATGTTGAACCTGATCCAACCGATGTATAAGCAAACTGCTGCGTATGGCCACTTTGGTCGTGAGGGTTCAGACACTGCATTTACATGGGAAAAAACCGATAAGGTTGATGTGTTAAAAGATGCAGCTGGACTGTAACGTCTTACCTCATTTTAAAAGCTCGCTCATCGCGAGCTTTTTTATGCTCTCCTCACCTATGTCCTAAAATTTACATTGGGAACTATATTATTTTGATCTTGCACAGCATTTGCTAAAATACAATTTCAATCATTTCGGATACATGGTTATGACTCAATTGATCAACAAGGGTGGATTTCGCGAACGTGCAAACCGCACTCGTAAATACAAACAATCTGAAAATGAATTAACGACACTGGTTCCAAACCAATATCGTGCTGGTTTAAAAGAAACAGACCAACATACCCAGCCAGAGCAAAAAAAGGACAGCCCATCTAAAAATGAGGCATAAAAAAGCACACTGTTTGAAAGTGTGCCTTTATTAAAATCAACGCTAATTAATTCACATCTTTAAATTCAATTTTCTTTTGCTCAGGTTTCACTTCACGCGCTTCCCCGTCAATCACAGTTGAATCACGATATTGCCCGCCACCTTGCTGATTTTGCATCTCCTGCATTTGACGCATAAGATCAGCAAATGGATTCTGTCCACCAGCCGCACCGCTACCCATTCCACCCATCATTTGGTCCATCAGGGCTTGTTGACGCTTGGCCATCGTTTTCATGAGCGCGTTGCGGAAAGCAGTTTGAACGGCTGGGATAAGTACCAATACAGCCAGTACATCGGAAATCAAACCTGGTAACATTAGCAGAAAACCAGACATCGCAATTGCCAGCTTCTTGGTTACTGCTGGATCACTCCCAAGCTGTCCAGTCATCTGCATTTGCTGTAATTGCGGCATAATGTTGGAGGTGCTTGAGCGAACAAGGTTCAGACCAATGAAAAATGCAATGATGAACCAGAAAAAGACATACCACATACTTCCAACGAGGTCGCCCACGCCAATCCATACTAAAACTTCAGCAATTGTGCCAAATACCACGATAAGAAGTAGAGTCATGTCAAATCTCAAAATTAAAAACTTGTGCAAAAAACTGGTCAATTAGGCTGACACAATACATAAAATGAATTCAATAAATAAGTTGATGGGTACTTTTTTCAATTTATCAAGTGCTGTTAGTGTGAGCTGCATAAAAAAGCTCCCAATTAAATCATCACTAATTGAGAGCTTAGGCTTTCTCTAAAGATCAACCACAGTTTGCATTGCTGATTTTTTTAGTTTGTGGATCAATGGTCACCGTCACACGATTTTCCCGATAATCCATTGTGACTGGTTGGTTGGGCCCAACACTACGAACAATCTCAGATTTGGTTTTTTGCTTGATTTGTTCTTCACTTAAACCTGACTGGCCAATCAATTTTCGTGCTTCATCCGCCAAGCATTTCGGTTGATTAGCACGGAAGAATTCCCATTCTTCAACAATCTGACCATTGGCCAACTTACAATAGCCAACCTGACCATTGACTTCATTTCTGATCTCTAACTGGCCACCCTGCTCTACACAAAACTTGCTTGCTGGATTTACCATACCAATTTTTGGTGGAGTGAGTTCTTTATTTGGAGTAGATGAACACCCTGTAAGTGAAGTCAGGATTAAACCTAAAAATAAAAATTTTTTCATAAGTTTATATTCTTGCAAAAATGTAAAGATAACAAATAAATCAAATTATTATGTCTATTATTTGAAGCAAAACAGCGTCTACTGAATGATAATGTACTCGACACGAATTGCCTCATCCACTAAATAATGATCTTTAATCAGATAAAAATAAGGTTTATCTCTGATCCATTCATCCATCTCTAAAATGGCGTGGGTGTATCCTGTGATCGCTAAAAAATCTTTTGTGCCGATTGCATCCATAGGCTTATCCTTTTCCTCACGGTGCTTATTTTGGTGTAGCAGCATTAGTTGCAGCCGAATTGGCAGGAAAACAACGTAGAGCAACTGCGATTGCACAAGTAATGATGGGACTCACCCTTGCCAATGTGATTGGTGTTCCTATTGCAACTTGGCTTGGTCAGCAATTTGGTTGGAAATCTGGTTTTGAGTTTTCTGCCGTCCTTGCCTTTATTACTTTAATCGGTGTCAGCCTTTTCGCGCCCAATATTCCACTTCAAAAGACAGCCAGTATTAAAGCAGAATTGGCAGGCCTAAAAAACATCAATATATGGTTAACGCTGGCTGTTGGTGCAATCGGTTTTGGCGGCATGTTCTCTGTTTACAGTTATGTATCTCCAATTTTAACTGAGTATACCCATGCAGATATTCGTATAGTCCCGATTGCGCTAGCCATTTGGGGCGTTGGTATGGTGATTGGAGGTCTCGTTTCTGGTTGGCTGGCAGATAAAAGCCTATTTAAAACGATGATTGGAATTTTGGTGAGTTCTGCACTCGCCTTTGTACTTGCAAGTTTTATGATGTCTAATCTCTATACTGCGATTACAGCCTTATTTATGATTGGTTTCACTGTGATTGGGTTAGGTGGTGCATTACAAACACATTTAATGGACATCGCAGACGATGCACAAACATTAGCGGCATCATTA
>NZ_DDAH01000231.1:0-417 GCF_002333245.1 Acinetobacter sp. UBA2063 | reverse complement strand
CAAACATTAGCGGCATCATTAAATCATTCTGCATTTAATTTAGCCAATGCCTTAGGTACATTTCTTGGAGGGTGGGTACTTAGCCATAATATGGGTTGGTTAGCACCGATCTGGGTTGGGTTTGTGCTAAGTTTAGGGGGACTAGCAATTTTATTAATTGCACTGGCTTATGCTAAATACACTCAAAAAAATCAATCTGCCGTGTCTTAACGGCAGATTTATTCATTGATTAAGATCAATTCATCAGCTTTGCAATTTGTCGGTCATGCCATTTGGACAGCAATAGCAAGGCAGTTATTACTCCAATTAAGGCAAAGAACATATCAGACTGGGTATCCCATTCATATCCCTGAGTTCCTAAAAACTCCTCCGCCCCTTGCCCCATTACTAAAGCAGCAGCCCATTCAATCAGCTCAA
>NZ_DDAH01000102.1:0-6392 GCF_002333245.1 Acinetobacter sp. UBA2063 | reverse complement strand
AATGTTGGGAGGTTTTTTATTGCTGAAGAAATATATGCTAGAAAAATAGTGATTGCCTCAATATTTGTCTACATTTAACAACAAGAGAAATATTTCAACAATATGTTTCATTGGCTTTTCTTTTTATAAATAAATATTTAAAGATTATGTGCTTCCTTATAGGCGTAAACATTGCTTTATGTTATAAATATATGAATAGGCATGTTTTTTGCTTATTCATAAAAGGAGCGTGTTATGAAATTATCTGTTGGGTTGAAAGTTGCGAATAGCTTGTCGTTAACTCCTCAATTACAGCAGGCAATTCGTTTATTACAACTTTCAAGTTTGGAGCTGGAACAGGAAATACAAATTCAACTTGATAGTAATCCTTTATTAGAGAAAATTGAAGAAATTAATACGACAGAAAGTTTAACTACGCTTGAAACTTCTGAAACAGGTGACTTAACCACTGAGCTGAATGCTGATCATCTACCGAATGACTTACCTGTTGATACAGAATGGGATGATATTTACACCCATCAATCTACTGCCTTGGCTTCTCCAGAATATGAAGAGAGAGAAGATAACCGTCAGATTCAGTTGAGCTTAAAGGAACATATTTTAGAGCAGGTGAATCTGCTGAATTTTTCTTTAGTAGATAAGTTAATTGCGTATTGCATTGTTGATTCTTTGGATGACAAGGGATTTTTGGATGCAGAGTTGGATGATATTTTGTTGGCCACTACTCGATTGTTGCGGGAAGTGGAGAATGATGAAGAGATTGAGCAAGATGAGATTATTGTTGTTTTAAAGTATATTCAACGTTTAGACCCAATTGGTGTTGGTTCTCGTAATTTAGCGGAATGCTTAAAAATTCAGTTAGAGACATTCCATGAAAAAGTACCTTATCTGACTGAAGCAAAAAAATTATTACAGTGCTATGAGCTTTTAATTGCAAATGATTTAAATAAGTTGTTAAAGCAGACTGGCCTAACCAAAGAACAACTAAAGAGCGCTATTGATCTATTAAAAACCTTAAAACCTTATCCTGGGCTGGAATTTAATCAACAAGAATCAGAATATCAGGTGCCTGATGTGGTGGTTTCGAAGAAAGACCAGCATTGGCAGGTTCAGTTGAATCCTGATGTCATGCCAAAATTACGCATTAATTCCTTTTACTCAAACATGATTCGTCGTGCTGATCAAAGTGATGACAATGTTTATTTGCGTAATCAAATGCTAGAGGCCAAGAGCTTTATCAAGAGTATTGATGAGCGCCATAAGACCTTATTGAAAGTTGCCACCTGTATTGTTGAGCATCAACGAGCTTTTCTTGAGCAGGGCCCTGAAGCAATGAAACCTTTGGTATTGCGGGATGTGGCGGAGGAAGTGGAATTACATGAGTCTACTGTTTCACGTGTCACAACCAATAAATATATGCTGACTCCACGTGGTTTGTTTGAACTGAAATATTTCTTCTCTAGCCATGTGGGAACAACAACAGGTGGTGAGGCTTCTTCCACCGCAATCCGTGCCATGATCAAAAAGTTGGTTTCAAACGAGAATCCACGTAAACCTTTGTCAGATAATGCAATTGCTGAAATGCTGAAACAAGAGGGGATTGAAGTGGCGCGGCGTACAGTTGCAAAATATCGCGAATCGTTACATATTCCCTCATCTTCTGAAAGAAAAGTCTTGATCTAAATTTAAAGGTGTGACTATTCTAAGAGTTCATTATGACGGAATAATGAATTTTTAATAAACACTAGAGGAATCGCTGAGATGATTTAATGGATATGTTGAACCATAATAGGTCGCATTAAATTGTTTGAGCGATATTCTTGAATCCTGAGAAAAGGTGAGGGATAGAATTATGCAAATAACGATTCGTGGACACCATTTAACCATTACACCAGCAATTGAAGAAAATATAAAAGCGAAGTTTAGCCAAATGACCAAGCATCTGGATCATGTGAATAGTATGCAGATCAAGCTGGCTAAGGATCATCAAATAGACAAACGGTCTCATAAAGGCAGTGCAAACCATATTGCGGAAGCGATTATACGTTTGCCTGGGGTTGAGCTGTTTGCTCAGGCGACAGCTGATGATATGTATACTTCGATTAAAAAGCTGACAGAAAAATTAAAACGACAGCTTGCCAAACATAGAAAGATGCAGTGTTCGTATCAGCATGAACTTACGGTAGCATCCTGATTTTGGCGTTCTAATTAAAAGAGGCTTTTTTAGAAAGCCTCTTTTTTTATAGATAAAAATGAAACCTTACTGAATTATGTGAAAAAATTATAGTAAAATATATCGTTTTACAGCAATGCTTGTATAAGAGGTCTTGGTAATGAATAGTGAGCAGCTCACACAAATTTTAAAAGAAGCTTTCCCTGAAGCAGAAGTGACAGTGAGTGGACAAGCTGGGAAATTTGACCTTCGCATTGTTGACGATCAATTTGATGGTAAACGGACTGTGACTCGTCAACAGGCTGTTTATGCACCCCTGAATTCCTATATTGCGAGTGGTGCAGTTCACGCTGTTACGATTCGTGCAATGACAAAAGACGAATGGCGCAAAGCAAGCCTTTTCGGAGCCTAAATATTAATGGATAAATTTTTGATTACGGGTGGTGTTAAGCTCGAGGGTGAAGTGCGCATTTCTGGTGCTAAAAATGCAGTATTACCATTGTTGGCAGCCACGATTTTAACTGATGATCCAGTCACGATTCGTAATGTTCCCAATTTAAAAGATGTACACACCATCAGCAAGATTATTGCAGGCCTAGGCGTAACAATCACTTATGAGGGCGATACTGTTTATGCTGATGCCAGCACTTTAAGTAATCAATTTGCCCCTTATGATTTAGTAAAAACCATGCGTGCCTCGATTTTGGTGCTGGGTCCATTACTGGCACGTTATGGCAATGCAAAAGTTTCATTGCCAGGTGGGTGTGCCATAGGTTCGCGTCCAGTGGATTTGCATTTAAAGGCGATGGAAGCGCTGGGTGCCAAGATCGAAGTGGAAAATGGTTATGTGCATGCTTCGATTGATGGCCGTTTAAAAGGTGGTGAAGTCGTTTTTGATATGGTCACTGTCGGCGGTACAGAAAACATCCTGATGGCGGCGGTTTTAGCGGAAGGTGTGACAACAATCCGTAATGCTGCGTGCGAGCCTGAAATTACCGATTTAGCCAATATGCTCAATAAAATGGGCGCACAAATTGAAGGACTGGACACCAATACACTGATCGTGACAGGTGTTGAACGTTTACATGGTTGCGAGCATAGTGTTGTTCCTGACCGTATTGAAACAGGTTCATATCTGGCTGCTGCTGCGATTACGGGCGGGAAAATCAAAACCACACACACTAACCCTTATATTATGGAAAGCGTGTTGGACAAGTTTGAGGAAATGGGCGCAGAAGTCACGCGTGGTGAAGACTGGATTGAACTGGATATGCAAGGCAAGCGTCCTAAGGCAGTGAGTTTTAGAACATTGCCTCATCCTGAGTTTCCAACGGATATGCAGGCGCAGATCATGGCAGTCAATGCCATTGGTCGTGGTTTTGCAACAATTTCAGAAACGATTTTCGAAAATCGTTTTATGCATGTACCTGAGCTTTCACGTATGGGTGCCAACATTCAGGTCGATGGGCATGATGCGGTGGTCACAGGTGTGGAAAAACTGCAAGCTGCGCCTGTCATGGCAACTGATTTACGTGCCTCGTTTTCACTTGTTCTTGCTGCGCTGGTTGCTGAGGGTGAAACACTGGTTGATCGTATATACCATATTGATCGTGGCTACGAACGTGTGGAAGAAAAATTGCAAAGTTTAGGTGCGCAGATTAAGCGGGTAAAAGCATGAATGACTTAAGAAACGATGATCCGAATTTTGATGTGATGGGTAATTTTGATCATGGTTTAACTTTAGCACTCAGTAAAGGTCGTATTTTAAAGGAAACCTTGCCACTGCTGGAAAATGCAGGCATCAATTTACTTGAAGACCCAGATAAATCACGTAAGTTAATTTTTCCAACCACACATAAAAAAGTACGCATCCTGATTTTGCGGGCTTCTGATGTGCCAACCTATGTAGAGAATGGTGCGGCAGATTTTGGTGTGGCAGGTAAAGATGTGCTGATGGAGCATGGTGCCCAGCATGTTTACGAACTGCTTGACCTGAAAATTGCCAATTGTAAGCTAATGACTGCGGGTAAAGTTGGCATGGAGCGTCCCAAAGGGCGTTTAAAGATTGCTACCAAGTATGTCAATTTAACCCGTCAATATTATGCAAGCCTGGGTGAGCAGGTTGATGTGATTAAGCTGTATGGTTCAATGGAGCTTGCACCTTTGGTTGGTTTGGGTGACTACATTGTTGATGTGGTGGATACAGGCAATACCTTGCGTGCCAATGGTCTGGAACCTTTGGAAGAAATTTGCAAAGTGTCTTCACGTTTAATTGTCAATAAAGCCAGCTTTAAACGTAAACAGGCTTTGTTAAATCCAATCCTGACCCAGCTTGAACAGGCGATTAATAATCGTTAGTTGATAAATAGCTTAAATTTTGGAGGTCAACTTAGGTTGGCCTTTTTATTTGATTTTGGAGTTAGGGAAAATATAGGCAAACAAGAACAGGTGGTTGATCGAGAGACTCTTTCTTTGTGATTGATTTTTTAGGCTGATATTGCATCCACAAGGACGATGAAAAAGAGTAAACTTAGCGTTCTCTTTTTTATCTTGTGGGTAAATTGATGCGACGTTTATCGACTCAGGATCAGAATTTTAAACAGGCATTTGCTGAGCTTTTAGCATTTGAAACTGTCAATGATCCTCAACTCGTACAGACTGTAGACCAGATCATTGCTGATGTCCGCCAGCATGGTGATGAACATGTACTTAAATTCACCCAACAGTTCGATCGACATCCAGCGCATCAATTCTCCGATTTAGAACTTAGCCAGCAACAGCTTAAAACCGCATTTGAGGGATTAAGTACAGAAATTCGTGAAGCTCTGGAGCTGGCGGCAAAGCGGATTCGTTCATTCCATCAGGCGCAAAAGCAAGAGGGATGGACTTATGTGGATGAGCTGGGAAATACTTTAGGACAGAAAGTTACGCCTCTTGATCGGGTTGGGATTTATGTACCAGGGGGGTTGGCATCTTATCCATCCTCTGTATTGATGAATGCCTTACCAGCCCATGTGGCAGGTGTTCCTGAAATTATTATGGTGGTGCCTGCACCAAATGGTGAGCTCAATCCATTGGTCTTGGCTGCGGCATATCTAGCTGGCGTTAGCCGAGTATTTACCATTGGTGGTGCACAGGCAGTTGCGGCATTGGCCTACGGAACCCAAACCGTTCCAGCCGTAGATAAAATTACGGGACCAGGGAACCGCTTTGTTGCTGCGGCAAAACGGGCCGTGTTTGGTCAGGTCGGTATTGATATGATTGCTGGACCTTCAGAAATTCTGGTGTATGCCGAAGGCAAAAATAATGCAGAATGGCTGGCGATGGATGTACTGTCTCAGGCAGAACATGACACGGTTGCCCAAGCCATTTTCATTACACCCGATGAAGCACTTTTAAATGCCGTAGATGCAGCCATTGAAAAGCATCTTGCTGAATTACCAAAAGCCGAAATCGCCCGTACTTCAATTCAAAACCGTGGTGCACTGGTTCTGGTTAAAGACCGTGCAGAAGCGATAGAGCTGATCAATCAGGTTGCGCCTGAGCATTTGGAACTTTGTCTGGATGACGCTGAATTGATGAGCCAAGAGATTCGTCATGCAGGTGCAATCTTTATGGGACGTTATACCCCAGAAGCGATTGGCGATTATTGTGCAGGGCCAAACCACGTCTTGCCAACCTCAGGTACAGCACGTTTTTCATCGCCACTGGGTGTTTATGATTTTCAGAAACGTTCAAGCCTGATCATGTGCTCACAGGATGGTGTTAAAACGCTGGCAAAAACAGCCGATGTGCTTGCGGTGCAAGAAAACCTTGATGCCCATGCACGTTCAGCACGTTATCGTTATATTGATTAAATTTATGATGTAGGGGCGTATTGTATGCGTCCATTGAGATAAAAAATGACGTTTACAACACAACAAATGCGTTTTTGGAGTCCAGAAGTTCGCGAGTTAGAGCCTTATGTTCCTGGGGAACAGCCTAAAATTCAGAACTTACTCAAACTTAATACCAATGAAAACCCATATCCACCTTCACCCAAAGTAGTGGAAGCAGTGCAGACGGTTTTGGCAAATCAGGCTGATGCCTTGCGTTTATACCCTGACCCTGATGCAACCGCCTTAAAGCAAGCGATTGCCAATCAGCAAAAAGTTGAACTTGATCAGGTTTTTGTGGGTAATGGTTCAGATGAAGTTCTAGCCCATATTTTTAAGGCATT
>NZ_DDAH01000113.1:0-3855 GCF_002333245.1 Acinetobacter sp. UBA2063 | reverse complement strand
CGCTCTTCCGATCTATACCATGTATCATTTTAGTGCATTATTTAATATATTAAAGAATTTCAATTAATTAAACAAAACAAGAAAGATATGATTTATTTTAGGATTGCTTGGTTAAAGTGCAATATTCGCACCATTTTTTGTCAAAATCCAACACTTTAAGCCAACTGTTGTTTCCAGATGTTCACCGCCAACACCATCTATTTTTTGTTATACTATTCCGTCCCATTTTGTTTCCCCTGTTGTTATGTCCCTGCCCCCACCACATTCCCTGATTGTCCAGATAGACCAGCTTTTACCACAGACACAGTGTGGTTTATGTGGGCATCGTGATGGATGTTTACCCTACGCACAGTCCATTGCCGAGGGTGAAGATGCGAACAAATGTGTTCCAGGCGGACAGCCTGTTGCGGATGCGCTTGCCGCACTGTTACAGCGCCCACAATTGACTGCCGAACCCAGTGTCTGGGAAATACAGGCAGATGGTCGCCCACAGCAAATGAAAGCGGTGATCCGTGAAGATGAATGTATTGGATGCACCAAATGTATCAGCGCATGTCCTGTAGATGCCATCATCGGCAGTGGCAAACTCATGCATACGGTGCTGGCAGATCTGTGTACAGGCTGTGAACTATGTATCCCACCTTGTCCAGTTGACTGTATTGACCTGGTTGCCGACATCAAGCCACTGCCAACCCGAGAACAGCGCGTTAAGGAACAGGATGAATTAAGGCATCGTTACTATGCCCATATCCAGCGTGAAGAAAAACGCCGCCTGAATCGTAAAGGTCCGATTGTACGGGCTGAAATCGATACCGATTTGTTTGCCCAGTTCTCCCAGGCACTCAATAATGTGCCTGTGATTACACTGGCAGACAAGCCCAAAGAAAGCGCCCCAGTTGATGCAAAAACCACGATTGAACTGGCTAAAATCCGCACCCAGATCAAGAAGCTGGAGAAACAGTTAAGCGTACGGGCTGATGAACAGAAACAGGTGCAACTGCTTAGCCTACAGCAACGTTTAAATGAATTGCAGGAAGTCTAAATGCCCGTTAAGAATATGACCAAAAAGCAAATTCAGGTTTTCTTTGAACGCTTACGTGAGCAACGTCCCGATCCCCGTACAGAGCTGAACTATTCATCGCCATTTGAACTGCTGATTGCGGTGATGCTTTCGGCCCAGGCGACCGATGTTAGTGTAAACAAGGCAACCGATAAACTCTATCCTGTGGCAAATACAGCCCAGGCCATCCTTAATCTTGGTGTCGAGGGACTCAAGGCATATATCAAGACCATTGGGCTCTATAATGCCAAGGCTGAAAATGTGATTAAAACCTGCCAGATTTTGGTTGATCAATACCAGGGACAAGTACCCGAAACACGTCAACAGCTTGAAGCGCTGCCAGGCGTAGGCCGTAAAACGGCAAATGTGGTGCTGAATACCGCATTTGGACAGCCAACCATGGCGGTGGACACCCATATTTTTCGAGTGGGAAATCGTACAGGTTTAGCCGTTGGAAAGAATGTGTTAGAGGTTGAGCATCGTCTAGTTAAGGTGATCCCGAAAGAATTTATTTTGGATGCCCATCACTGGCTGATTCTACATGGCCGTTATTGCTGTATCGCGCGTAAGCCGAAATGTTTTGAATGTGTGGTTGCAGATGTCTGCAACTGGCCTGACCGCTTTGAGTTTGGTGCAAGTAAGGCCATTACAACAAAAAACCTCAGTTAATCCTGAGGTCTTTTATCCTGCCGCAATTTTGGATGTAGCTGACGCGTTTTTCCATTCTGCCGATTTTCCAGTGCCTGCTGTTTTTGCACATGGCGCAGCATTTTTTGGCTCTGGTACGCCAGAAACAAGAGTAAAGCCAAACTTAAGATCACAAGCAAAATAAGAACCACTTTTAGCACAAGCTTTCTCCCAAATAAAAAGAGCCCTATTCAGAGCCCTTTCATCATTCGCAATTCAGGTTATTTGTCCAGAATCGCAAACAGGTCTTTTTGTACATCATCGATGGCACGCAGACCATTCAACTTATTATAAGTTGGTGCATTCTCACCAGAAGCGGCACGCCTCTGATAGAAATCAACCAGTTGCTCAGTTTCGCTATGGTAAGACGCAAGACGCTTACGAATGGTCTCTTCTTGATCATCTGGACGCTGTACCAGCTCCTCACCTGTTTCGTCATCCTTACCTTCCACTTTTGGCGGATTGTAAACCAGGTGGTAAATACGACCAGACGCTGGGTGCTGACGACGACCAGAAAGACGCTGAACGATTTCTTCGTCAGGCACATCAATTTCGATCACATGGTCAATGCTGATACCCGCAGTTTCCAGAGCCTCAGCCTGTGGAATCGTACGTGGGAAACCGTCAAAAATACAACCATTTTCACAGTCAGGCTGGGCAATACGCTCCTTAACCAAACCAATAATCAATTCGTCTGAAACCAAACCACCTGACTCCATGACGCTTTTCGCCTTTAAGCCTAGTTCAGTACCTTCACGAATTGCAGCGCGGAGCATATCACCAGTTGAAATTTGTGGGATATTGTAGCGCTTACAGATCAACTGAGCTTGAGTACCTTTACCTGCCCCAGGTGGTCCGAGTAAAATAATGCGCATAAAAGAACATCCTCATTTAAAAACAATAAATCTTAAATTGAGCAATATGATACAGATTTATTGCTCAACCAACATCAAATTAATTATAAGAAAGCAACAAATAAGTGGATTAAACCAGCAATGAAACCAGTTACACCACCCAATAAAATTAGGATCCACTCATCTTCTTGGAACGCAGGTCGCAATAAATTCTGGAATTCTTTCGGCGTTAGTTCACGGATGCGGTCTCTAAACATTTGAAAGATCTTCTGCGCACGACTTGCATTCAGAGCTGGGTCACATACTGGACCCATAGTAATTTCAATTGAGCGATCAATCAAGTCAGTCTTGAGTCTAGCATATTCCCTAGGGCCAAGTGAAAGCTGCAATGATGTACGCACCAGTGGCGTTTCCATAATTTCATTGATATGACGCTTGACAATACGGCGGGTCTTGTCCTTTTTACTACCATACATCATTTCAGTCATGATGGATTTTAGGGTAATCAGGTCTTCGGTCACCACACTGGCAAACACATCAGAAACCTCTTCCTGACGCTTCATGAATGCACCCTGAACATTATAGGTGCCAATCTTCAACACAGGCACAATCCACGGGAACTTACGGTCTTTGGTTAAACGGAAAATCTGTGGATAGCGGATATAGTGTGGCTCGATTGGGTTGAACACCATCCAGATCGCAATCCAATTGGTCAGAAAACCCCAGATGGCGGCCCAGAACGGAACAGTCCAGTGCCAAGGCACCACAAACCAGACAATCATCTGGAACACACCAAAGAACATCCCAATCAGCGCACTGATATGCCAAATAAAGTTAATTTCCTTTTGCCCCACTTTCAGGAACATCCGCACCATCAAACGGCGGTCACCCTCCATCTGGCTCACCACCATTTCACGCATGTCAACCAGTGACTCAACATTCATGGTCAGCTCAGTCACCAGTTCCTTTAGGGTATTTGGCAACTGTTTATGCGCCTGTGCATAAATACGGCGCTTAATTGAATAAGGCAGGTTTTCCCACAGCACCGCATTACGGTCAAGCATAACCTCATCAATCAGGTGTTCAAGTTCAAAACCAACCTGCTCACCAATGATGTTTGCCATGTCCTCAGGGTCCATCGCTTCCAGAAACTCTCGCAATGAACCTAAGTTTGATAGGGTATTGTCAGTAATAATGCCTGAAATACGTCCTGCCTTACGTGGCACAATCCCTTGCCAACCTACAGGTAATGGT
>NZ_DDAH01000134.1:0-4178 GCF_002333245.1 Acinetobacter sp. UBA2063 | reverse complement strand
GAATAGCAGCCCATTGTTCACACTCTCGTGCAGTATCACGTGTGACACTGTCTCTAAGATTTTTATAGCGTACTTGAATACGCCAAGCATTGCCGCGCTTCACTGGTTTTTGCATAAATCCACCTTGGTGTCGTAGCAGCACCAGACACAAAACCCAAGTGTAAACTTGGGGGCGTTTTGGTGCTAAAACGGAAATAATAAGGTGTTTTTGACGCAGATTTTGACGATTTTAAACCATCAAGCTGACCAATTTAGCATTAAAAACTCTTAAATTACCTTAATTTTAGCGACTTAACTATTTGATAATTAAGTATAAAATTTTGGTAGGTATAAGCAGACTCGAACTGCTGACCTCTACGATGTCAACGTAGCGCTCTAACCAACTGAGCTATACACCTAGAATGAGAAGTATAATATTCATTTTTCAGCGTGTTCACAAGTTTTTTGGGACTGTTTGAGTGCAATTGCGCAGTCTTTAAGCAACTTCGTGAATTGATGAATATCGGAACCATTCTTTTGTTCTAAAAACACGATTTTTTGATATAACACAATTACTTTTTCAAATGGTTGTTGATCCTCAACAAGTAAAGACAAACGTTTGATCCAGCAATGGAAAGTTTCAGCAGGATATTTTTGCAAATATTTCGGTAACTGTTTTTGAAATTTAAAAATGATACGTTGATATTGCTGTTGGCGTCTGCTTTGTCTCCACCAATAGAAACCAACGTAAAGCATTAAAACACCACCGATTCCTAAAATGAGAACCACAGCATAGCCATAGCTTGAATCCAGCCCCAGTCGAGCCAACCAGTTTTTCTGTTTTTCGGCATCATATCCTACGACTTTGCTTTGCCATTGATAACTTAAATAATCGCTCCAGATACGCATATTTTTTAATAATTTAAACTGCTGAACACGCCAAGCCTGTGTTTGATTATCGCCCCAAACTGTTTGATCTTCTGCCAGATAATCCTGCATCCCAGTATCAATTCGTTGTGGCGCAATCATTGCAGTCGGATCAATTCTTTTCCACTTGCCATTGAGATAAACCTCACTCCAAGCATGTGCATCCAGTTGACGAACCTCCCAGCTTTGACCATCAGGTGCAAGTTGCCCCCCCTGATAACCTGTTACCACGCGTGCAGGTATTCCAACATAACGCATCAGCATCACAAAACTGGAGGCATAATGTTCACAAAAACCTTTTCGGCTGGAAAACAGGAATTGATCGATACGATCACCACCTAAAGTGCCTGGTGTCAGGGTATAAACAAAGCCATTTTTCCGATACCAGGACAGCACTGCCTGAATATATTTTTCAGGTTGCTGCTGATTCTGCTCAAATAATTCATGCGCCAATTGCTGGGCTTTTTTATCACTGCCCTCTTTAAACCTGATATTAAATTCAAGTTGACGTGGCGACAGAGAAACAGATTCTGCCGATGTTCTTCCCAACCATTGCATTTGAATGGGTTGATTACGTTTAATCAATCGGGTTGGTCGAATACTGTCATCCTGATAAAGCTGTAAATAACGTCCCTGAGGAATCGAATATTCCAAACCCATAATCCAGTTTGCCTGCTCATCGGCAGGCAGATATTGGTATGGCACACTATGGGAGTTAGACTGTATATTTTTGACTTGCTGATTAAAAAAACTACTGGTCCATGTCGTGCCATCATATTCATCCAGCACCAAAGCACGCCAATATAATTCATTGCGACTTGGCAACTGATACATATTTGCGACCACACGAAAAGCCAATGCCGAGGACTGCGAAAGCTCCGCAATATCCCCAGGTGACATGCGGTCACTAATCCCTGTGATTGCCTGATCTTTCTGAATTGGAATTGACCACAGAGGAGGCAGACGTGGGAAGAAGATAAACAGTAAAATAAAGAACGGCGTTGCAATACCAACAAACTTAAAAATCTGTTTAATGTCCTGTTTCAGTTGATTGGTAGATATGGTGTTGTTGTTAAATAAGCTGGTCTGAATCCGATACAATCCCATCAGGCACATCACAAATGATGCGAATACAAGTACCGCCATCCAGAATGCCTGACTGTGCAACAGTAAGCTCGCACTAACGAATAAAGCAAAGTTGAACACGATCAGCAGATCCCGGGTATTTTTAGCCTCCAGACTTTTGGCAAATAAACAGGTGCTTAAAAATGCGACTCCTGCTTCTACTCCCAGTAAAGTTTGATAATTTAAATAAATAAGACCTAAAGACAATAAAGAGAAAAAAACTAAAAATAAGCGTGGAAATGGTGAAATTTTTTGTTTTCTATATCGCCAGACCAGTGTTAACCAAACCACACCCCATAATCCACTTAGGGTGACTGGAATAAAGGCGACTTGCCCCATCAAGACAAATGCCAGTGCAGCCAAAATACAGAAATAGATTTGCTTGGTCATCATTAAGCCTGCGCCAGTAAAAGTTTAGCCTTGATGAGCTGTGATTGCCTTTGTCCACTTTCCAATCGCGCATGTGGCAAAATCACCGCGTAGTCATCACCCAACTGTTCACATTGCTCAATCAAGCCCATCATGAAACTGAGCTTTTCTTCATGCCCCTGTGCTGGAATCTGTTGATAATCAATTTCCAGATGTTGATGATTGGCCTGAGCTTCAAACATCTTGATAAAAAATCCCTGCCCACGCGCAACCTGCTTCCATGCGACATTTTGATAGGAATCACCCTGCTGAAATGCTCTCAACTCTTTAAACTCATCCAGACTATCATGTGCATTTGTAGTTTGCTGCTTATGTTCTTTCTGCCACTCATAGGCTTTGGGTGCAATCCAGACTTTTTGTTTGGGATATAGGTAAGTCCAAGCCCATACCAGCCCTAAAGGATAGGTGGAATAGATTTTTACTGAACCTACATCGTAGATGCCCCGTTTTTGCGGAATAACTGGTAATTCTAAAGTTTGTTGAGCCTGCTCAAGAAAAAAAATCTGTTCCTGTTGTTGCCATTGCACACGCAGATATCGACTGTTATTTGCTGGCTGTTTAAACAGCAGCTTGAGCATTAAAGCCTGTTCAACCTGCCCAATTTCTGGCGGCACAACTTCAATTTGTAAGCCGTGCAACTGTTTGAAAGTCAGGTAAAAACTAATACATAAAATGGCACTGATTAAAAAGCAGAATCCTAAAATCAGGTTATTGGCATAGTTAATCCCAGCAATAAAGGTAATCAGGATCAGAATGAGATATAAAAAACCCTTTTTATAAATGAAAACCAAAACATCTTTCTGCAACAGCGTTTTACTGCCATCCACCTGAAAGCGTTTTGCAATCCACTGCTGTACTCGCTGCCTAAGTCCATTCTGCATAAGTCACTCTCAACTATAAGGTATCAACTGACTGCAAAAGCTGTCTCACCTCAACCTCTCCCAGACTTAAACGATGCGCAACCACTGCCACAAAAACCGTTTGCACATCATCGGTGGTGACGAAGCTTCGTCCCTCAACCAGTGCATAGGCCTGAGCTGCTGCCTTGAGTGCTAAAACGCCACGGGTAGAAAGTCCATGCCGTTGCTTACGGGTTTCAGCCGCTAAATCAAGAATATAATTTAGCACCGTATCACTGAGAAAAACCTGTTTTGCTAATTCACGTAATTGCAAAATATCAACTTGCGTAAATACTGCTTCTAATTGATGAATTAAAACCTGACGTGAACTTTGTTGTAACAGTAATTTTTCAGCTTGGCGAGACGGATAACCGAGCGATAAACGCATCAAGAAACGGTCAAGCTGCGACTCAGGCAAGGCATACGTTCCACTTTGAAACAGGGGATTTTGGGTCGCCAACACCCAGAATGGTTGCGGTAAGTCATAATGAATCCCATCCACCGTGACTGCCGCCTCTTCCATTGCCTCAAGCAAGGCACTCTGTGTTTTGGGGCTACAACGGTTAATTTCATCAGCCAGCAAAATTTGGGTAAAAATCGGACCTTTCTTAAACTCAAATAAATGTTCTTTTTGATTAAAGATATTGATCCCGATGACATCACTTGCCAGCATGTCATTGGTAAACTGAATACGCTGGAAATGCAGCCCTGCTAGACGAGCCAAGGCACTGGCTAGAGTCGTTTTGCCTAATCCTGGTAAGTCTTCAAACAATACATGGCCACCTGCCAATAAACAGGTCAGGGCAAGTTTAGTCTGTT
>NZ_DDAH01000222.1:0-2504 GCF_002333245.1 Acinetobacter sp. UBA2063 | reverse complement strand
ATTCCATCAACACCTGTGAAGTTAAAAGCACAATATATTTCTGCTAAAAGTGAAACAGATGCAGCTATTATCGCGGGGAAAAAGGAACTTAAACAAGACCTTTACGGTGTAGGTGCTGACTATCAAATCAATAAACAAGCTCGTTTCTACGGTATTGTTGCTCAACAAAAACGTGACTGGACAACTGTCTCTGAACCTGAAACAAAGAAAACTACTATAGGTTTAGGTATGGAATATAACTTCTAATTTGAAGTTCAGTTCTAAATAAAGAAACAAAAGGGCGATATGCCCTTTTGTTTTATCCATTTTATTTCTTTAAGAAACCACTGAGCAAGTTTAAAACTTGTTGAATATCATTGTTGGCTTCCTGTGGATTAGTGTTTCCACCTTGTGGAGTTAAGGAATCAATCACTTGGGGCAAGACTGAAGCAATTGCGCCATAAATTGCTGACTTTGGTGTTTGGGTTTGCTGGGCAACCTGTTCCACATCCTGTTCATCAAATAAGCTTTGAATATTTTGTGCTGGAATATCCTGTGCATTTTGCTGGTGTGGATCGACCCAGCTTTGTACCTGATTGGCCAAACCTGCATTTTTCAGTTTATCCAATGCGCCTTGCAAACCGCCCTGTTTTTGAATCCATGCAAGAATTAAAGGCAAAACGGCGATTAACAAGGTTTGTGCCGTGTTGCCACCTGCCGTCGCATTAGTTTGTGTTGAAGTATTGCCACCACCTAATTGGCCTAGCACAGAACCAAGAATTCCACCTAGACCGCCCTGTTGCTGGTTCTGGTTATTTTGTTGCTGTTGTCCACCAAGCTGCCCCAATACCGAACCTAAAATTCCGCCTAAACCACCACCCTGACCTGATTGCTGCTGACTGCCTAAAGCCTGTTTTGCTAAAATTTCAACAATGTTGGTTAAATCTGTCATAACTTATATGTTCCTTTTGGAATTATTTATCCAAAAAGAATACGCTGCTTTGAATACACAAAACAAAATTGAATTGTTAAATTTTGCAAGAGCTTGCGATAAATCTCTATTCAATCTTGCCTGTTGAATGGTTGAAGTTCCACAGAAATTAAACCATTGCTGAGATTTACCAGCGGAATTTATTCCAGTTTTCAGGATTGGCCCAGAACTTGGAGTTAAACCAGTCTGGTACATGCTTATAGGTCAAAATATTAAACTGCCATAAAGCAAAATTACTCTCATGGGTAGTCTTGTCAATGAGCTGGGTAAAACCCAGCGACCGCAACAGCCTTTCATCATCCAGTTTACTGACCACAACAATTCGTTTTGCCATGAGGTCACGCAACTTCACCAATAACTGTGCCTTTTGCGTTTGATTGATGTTCTGCATTTCTTCAGTATCAAATAATACAAAACCTAAATCATAACGCTGTGTAAATGGCAGATTTAAAAAGTCAGTTACGTTAAAATAATGCCATTGAATTGAAGCATGATGGTCAATGTTTTGACCAATACACAGTGCGGTAGCAATGGGCTGTTCTCTATATAAATCGTCTAGCATCGAAGTGATGACATTTTGTCCAGCCATAAGCCACCTAAGTTGAAAAGAGAGAGGATGATGGAACTACAAGGCATTTGCCATAAAATGCACGCAGCGCTCAAGACGCATAGTGTACCCGATCAGACAATCCACAAGGCAAATGTTGAATATAAATTTATATTGGATCGTTCAGAAATCGACCTACCCTTTGTTTTAGGGCAAGATTTGGAGATTGAATGGACAGGTAATATTTTCTGTACCTCATGCGGTGCCAAAACCCCAAAGTCATATTCACAGGGTCATTGTTTTAAGTGTTTTAAAACCAAGGCGGAATGTGATTTGTGTATTATGAAACCCGAAACCTGCCATTACCATCTGGATACATGCCGTGAGGATGAGTTCGCGCATAGCGTTTGCTTCCAGCCTCATATCGTTTATTTGGCCAATTCAAGTGCCCTAAAAATCGGGATTACCCGAATTGTGAATATGCCAACCCGTTGGCTGGACCAAGGCGCAACGCAGGCGCTTCCCATCCTGAAAGTGGGTTCACGCCGCTTGTCTGGGCATCTGGAAACATTAATTGGTACTCAGATTGCCGATAAAACAGATTGGCGTAAATTACTCAAAGGTGAAGCTGAACCTTTAAACCTGATTGAACAGCGCGATCAGATTCTTGAGGAATTTGCTCCTAAAATTCAAACAATTCGTGATGAATTTAGCCAAAACCTTGAGTTTGATGAAAATCTGGAATTTTTGGAAAATGAATTGCCCAGAGAATTTATTTATCCAGTTGAGCAATATCCAGAAAAGATTAAATCGTTGAATCTGGACAAGACACCCACAATTCGTGGTGTCTTGCAGGGCATTAAAGGTCAGTATTTATTACTGGATATTGGGGTGATCAATATCCGTAAATATACGGGTTATGAATTGATTCTAAGGGCATGATTAAAAAGGTGGCATTTAAGCCACCTTTTTAGATCGGAAGAGCGT
>NZ_DDAH01000095.1:0-2775 GCF_002333245.1 Acinetobacter sp. UBA2063 | reverse complement strand
TGAACGCAATCTATATTGGTGTAATGACAGGCACAAGCATGGATGGTGTGGATATTATCGCAGCTTCATTTGGGCCGCTCACGCTACACGCCACGCTGACTGTGCCTTTTGAACCTGAGCTACGTGATGAGCTGATGGCACTGACCTTGCCTGATGACAATGAAATTGACCGCATGGGCAAGGCGGATGTGGCGCTGGCGCAAATGATTGGTCAGGGTATCAATGAACTGATTGAAAAGAATAATTTAGACCGCACTCAAATTAAGGCGATTGGTTCACATGGGCAAACCATTCGCCACCGCCCTGAACATGGCTTTACCCTGCAAATTGGCGATCCCAACATCATCACTGAGATCACGCAACTTCCTGTCGTTTCTGATTTCCGTCGTCGTGATATGGCGGCAGGTGGACAGGGTGCGCCTTTGGTTCCCGCATTTCATCAGGCACTGTTTCAGCATAACAGTATCCATCGGGTGATTTTGAATCTGGGTGGCATTGCCAATGTCAGTATGTTGCCTGCCAATAACCTAAACGGCGTCTATGGTTTTGATACAGGTCCAGCCAATATCCTGATGGATGCATGGTGTCATCGTCATACGGGGCATCCATACGATGAAAATGGTGACTGGGCGGCCTATGGCAATCCCATTCGTTCTTTATTGGATCGTTTACAGAATCATGAATTTTTTGCCAAAGAGCCACCGAAAAGCACAGGTCGTGAAGATTTTAACCTCGAATGGCTGGATGAGCAGCTCAGCGATTGGCGCAATGATCTGGAATATGACGAACTGGAAGATACACCTGAGAATGTGCAGGCCACACTGATGAAACTGACAACACGGGCCATTAAGAAAGCGATTTACCGCAGCAAGGAGCTGATGCCTACAGGTGAAATCTATGTCTGCGGTGGCGGAGCCTACAACTCACATTTACTGGAACAGTTACGCTGGCGTTTACGCAAGCATAATTGGTCTGTACAAACCACTGATGCTTTAGGGCTGGCACCAACCTGGGTGGAGGCAACTGCTTTTGCATGGTTGGCCATGCGTTTTGTTCAGCAACTCACTGGCAATTTACCCACTGTGACAGGCGCGTCAGGTGATCGTATCCTGGGAACCATCACTGCTGTTTAAGGTTAAAGCAATAAAAAAGGCTTATCGAATTGAGAAGCCTTTTTATATTTATATTCTATTAAATCGAGAAAGATGAACCACAGCCACAGGTCGTGGTGGCATTCGGGTTTTGGACCACAAAACGAGAACCTTCCAATCCTTCAAGATAGTCAACCACTGAACCAACCAAGTATTGATAGCTCAGGGAATCAACCAACATTTTTACATCACCATTGCTGAATTCAGCATCATCTTCATTGACACTTTCAGCAAAATTAAAGCCATAGGAGAATCCAGAACACCCTCCACCTGTGACATAAACACGCAACATGAGATCGTTATTCCCCTCACTCTCGCGTAACTGGCGAACTTTTTTGGCAGCATTATCTGACAATTCAAGAGCTTGGGCGTTCATGATGATGTTCCTCAGACTTCAATATGTCTTTAAAAAAATAAAAGACCCGATATTTAGTATAGCATACCCAATATCGGGTCTGTATTTGAAGTTTAAAGGGAGTTTAAAGACTTTTTACAAGATTATTTATAGTTTTCATCTTGTAGCGCACACTCAAAGTTCTTGGCATCCTCACGACAGCGGAATTGCCATAACAATTTCATCATACGCTTGTCATAAATACCTTTTGCAGTCAGGTTGATACGCGCTTCACGCATCAGCTTTTGGTAGCCAGGCTTGTCAGCCGCAGGAACTTCCATCCAGTATTTTTGTGGAATATCCGCTTTCATCTTGCCAAGTATGCCAAAAGCACGTGGTAACTGTCCCTTGACCCATTCTCTTGATTTTTGACCAAAACCAGCAGGGAATTTCTCAGGATGAATAATCAGGTTACCCGTCACCTGCAAGATTGGGTAATTGACAATTGCACCCTTAGTACCCAGACCTTTGTGAAGTTCTAAAGGCTTAAATGCTGCTGCTGGCGCACCAATGATATCAACCTGACCATTGTTGAATTTCGCACCAAAGTTGGTGATGTCAGAACTAACCGCCTGGGCACCCACCTGAGAAGCCATAATTTTTTGCGCTTCATCATAGTCCAGAACAGCGATTTTCTTACCTGCCGCTTTGGCGACAGTATTGATATTACGGTCATTAACCAGCAGATAAGTATCCCCAATCGGAATCACGCCCACAACCTCATATTTGCCATTCACCATGGCCTTGGCAAATGCTGGGCTTGCCAATCCCTGCATCACTTTTACCGCAAGTTTTAGGTCTGTGATCGCACCAATCGCATCCAATGAGCCTGTAAACTGGTTAAACTGGCGACCACGCATGCCTGTGATACTAACCCCATCACATTTACCTGCCTTGAAATCTTCCGCTATCACCGCTTCATTGGTGCCTACTTTCAACTCAATGTCCGCACCCCAGGTTTTTGCGGCAAGCTGATAGTCTTTCATCAGTGCATAGACATCGCCACTTTTACCGACAATGTCAAATACACAAATGGTCTGTTTTGCCTGAGCGCCCGCAGATACCGCAGCAATAATACCTGTCGCCAGTAGGAGTGTTTTAAACCATTGCATCTTATTTTTTCCTTTACATCCATGGTGATTGTTGTTACATAACGTTCAACACTAAAAAGTGCGTTATATCTTTCCAATATCTTCAAATGAACAATAGATAGGACTTACGCATTGACGG
>NZ_DDAH01000009.1:0-3604 GCF_002333245.1 Acinetobacter sp. UBA2063 | reverse complement strand
CAGTTGATTCTGGATACCGAAACCACAGGTTTTTATTATCAGGATGGCGACCGCATTATTGAGGTGGGCGCGATTGAAATGATCAACCGCAAACTGACGGGTAGCTCGATTCATATTTATATCAACCCTGAAAAACCTGTTGGTGACTCAGAGGCCATCCACGGCATCACCGACGATTTTCTACAAGACAAGCCCAAGTATGCAGAAATTGCCGATACGCTATTTGCCTATTTAAAAGGTGCCGAGATCATTGCACACAATGCAACCTTCGATATGAACTTCCTCGACATGGAGTTCAAGCGTGCTGGCCTGCCCTTACTTTCCGAAGTTTGTAAAGTGACCGACACATTGGCACTGGCAAAAAATAAGCATCCTGGCCAAAAGAATTCTTTGGATGCCTTGGTGAGGCGTTACGAAATTCCTGCGCGGGACCGTACTTTCCACGGTGCGTTACTAGATGCCGAGATTCTGGCAGATGTCTACCTTGCCATGACGGGTGGACAGGTTTCCTTTGATATAGATGCCCTGTCACAAACGGAACAAGGTCAAAATAAAAACACCCGTCAACGTGTGCAGATTGAGCTTCCTGTCATTTATGCATCGGGTGATGAACTGGCCCAACATGAGACATGGGTCAAACAATTTGAACAGAAACATGGAAAGCCTTGCTTTTTTGCAAAATAAATTTACTGATCAATGTTATTTTTTGTATTTCAAGCTTTCAAAGTTACGCTATATTAGCCTATAGAACATTTAAATCTCCTGTTGCGGGAGGTTCATGGATATAACAACTCAGGAAAGGTGTAGGTCATATGTCTTACCAAACCTCGATTCATTTCGACCCAACGGCATTACTAATAATAAAAAATGAAATCGACAATTCGATTAAATTGGTGGAGACAGCAGTTAATACGCTTGCTGAAGAACAAGCCTTACCTTTTGGTATTGATGATGCACTCAATCAGTTTGAGCAATGCACACAGGTGCTTGCCCTGATTGATATGCCGCATTTGTCACAGATCACCAAGTATTCGGCTGAGTTGATGCGCAAGATCATGGCTCAACCGCAGCAAATCAAGACCAGTGATGTGGTTGCCCTCAGTGAAGGCACCACCATGCTGAAGCGCTATATTGAGTTTATCTGCCTGCGTGAAGTCAAGGTACCCCAGTTCCTGCTGGATACCCTGAACCGTCTGGAAAAGGCACTGGGTAAACCAATCACCAAAGAAGGCCAGACCATTCAGCCTTTACTGGACTGCATTACCCCACACTTTAACCTGCCACAGGCCCCAAGTCTGGAACACTCTCAGTATATTCACCAGCTTTACAAGCTATGCCTGAACAAGCTGATCAAGCAGGCGGAAACGCCTCTGGACTTGCAGGGTATTAAGCTTGTGGGTGTTTACCTTGCAGGTATGGTGGCAAATCTTCCAGGTCAGCAATACTGGCAACTGGTTAATGTCGGTTTAAGCCATATTGATGAACTACTAATTACCGAAGCACGTTTACGCACCCTGATTCAGGTCGAAACCAATATTGGCAAATTCCTGGCACAGCCGTCTGCCTACCAAAGCAACCTAAGTGATCTTGCAGATATTCTCAGCATCTGCATTAGTCAGGAAGATGATGTTTCCCAGCATATCCGTGAACAGCTCAACATTGGCGATGAGTTATTAAGCGATACCCAGTTGCAGGTGCTCAGCCGTCATTTGTATGGCCCTGACTATGAAACCATTCATACCATCAGCCAGTTGATGACGAATGAAATGGCGCAGATTCGTAATGAAATTGAATATAATCATCAGAATATGTCAACTCAGAAAACTCAGGAGCTACAACTCAAGCTGAACCAGCTTGCAAATGTGTTCAAGGTGCTTAACCTGAATGAGGCGGCAAAAGAGCTGATCCAGCAGGCTGAAAAACTCAGTCAATCCAATACACTAACGGATGTAGCTTCAGTACAGCAGTTGATGAACAGTATTCTAGCATCGATGAACTCAATCGGCATTCTGGAGCGTAACTACACCTCTAGCCGTTTGCAGTTGCGTGTCAATAACATGCATATCTCACTAGACCGTTTAGATGAAGCACATAAGGCGTTGTTGACTGAGACAAAAACACTGATTGAGACACTGACCCAAACCCTAAGCCTATATGTTCAGGATCCAGCCTCACATAGTCTGCAGGCATTGCCAGAGTATCTTAAGGAGCTATCTGGTGCTGCCCTGTTCCTTGGCAGTTCTGCTCAACAGACAGCATTGTTGACTGCGGCGAACTTTGCCCAGAATCGCTTAAACCAGAATCTGGCTTTAGATGCAGAGCAGGTGAACTGCATTTTAAATGTGGTTGCAGGTCTGGATTTACTGGTGGATAACCTTAAGAATAAACAACCTGTATTGCAATCTATGTTTGATGTGGCATTATCAAGCAGTCAGCAATTACAAAACATCGCCGCATAATGACTCAGCTCTCACTTGCTTATATTTTTCAACACCAGAAACTGTTAGTTGATGAAAACCTGCAACTGCCAAAGGTTGAAAAGTTAGCAAGTGACCTCCCCATCCATCACAATGATCATGTCATTGCACGTGATCTGCTTGAACATGAATCTGTTCCCGATGGCTATCAACTGATTCCCATTCGGGAACTAATCCAGTTATGGTCCACAACAGAATTTCTACAGGCTAGCCGTGCGGTGCAACTGCTTGAGTGGCGGCGTAACCATAAATTCTGTAGCCACTGTGGACATGCCACGGAAATCCATTCCAAAGAATATGCTATGGTTTGCCCTGCCTGTGGCTATCATCAATACCCACGTGTACAGCCTTGTGTCATTACAATCATTACCAAAGGTGATGATGAACTCTTACTTGCGAAATCAGCGCATAATAAAAGTAATATGTACGGTCTAATCGCTGGATTTGTTGAGGTTGGTGAAACACTGGAAGAGGCAGTACAACGGGAAGCCTTTGAGGAAGTCGGTGTCAAGCTTAAAAATATCCGCTATATGTCAAGTCAGCCGTGGCCATTTCCAAGCAACCTGATGATTGCCTTTCATGCTGAATATGATTCAGGTGACATTCAGCTCCAGCTTGAAGAAATTGCTGATGCCAGATTTTTTAAGTTTGACCAACTGCCTGAAATTCCGTTTAAGGGCAGTATTGCCCACAGTATGATCATGCAGGTCATAGGAAGTAGAAAAGCATCTTAAACGATGCTTTTTTAGTCTTTAGGGTTCTAAAGCCTCTTCCAGAAAATGCAGAATGGTACGCTTGGTCTTGAAATAATGACTCATCAGACTGGCAAGTGTTGCCACAATGGTAATATGCCCCGTCTTTGGAATCACGGCGATATGGCTATGATTACCCTTTTGTCTTAAGGCAATATCCAGATCAAGCGCGTTTTTTCTTTCAACGACCTGATCCTGTTCCGCCACAAGCAAATAATGCTTGATGTGGTTCGGTTCAATAAAGTAATAAGGCATCACCTGCTGATAGGAAATCTTGTGGTCAAAGGCATGTTCGGATAAAGGATCGCCCACATAGTCAAAATGGTAAGGTCCAGCCAGACCCACAATTGCCTTGATCTGGTCTTTATATTTGAA
>NZ_DDAH01000045.1:6335-13541 GCF_002333245.1 Acinetobacter sp. UBA2063 | reverse complement strand
TGACGGGATCGAACCGCCGACATTCTGCTTGTAAGGCAGACGCTCTACCAACTGAGCTAAGCGCCCTTAACGTCTTCATCGTTTGTGAGGTGCATTATAGAGAATCTTCACAGCCTGTCAAACGCTTTTCATGCTCTTTTCGGAAAAAACCGTGTGAATGATTAAAAAATAGGTCATTCTTGATAAAACACAGGATTTTCGTATTTTATTTAGGCACTTATTTACAATCTGGCTGCTTATTTTCCAATGTCTGTTCTGAAATATAGACCAGTGCATGTTCAGGAACAAGCCCGAAAAGCTCGATAATTTCATCATTCTTCATTCGGATACAGCCATGAGACATCGGAATGCCCATCGGTTCCGTATCAGGTGTCCCATGGATGTAGATATATCGTTTAAAGGTATCACAACCCTCCCCCTGATTAAAACCAGCCTCCAAACCATCCAGCCACAAAATTCGCGATAAAATCCAGTCCCTTTGTGGAAACTGTTGTGCAAGCTGTTGATTGTAAATTTCGCCTGTAGGCTGGCGCGCAATAAAGACTGAATATTTTGCAGCGTCATGACCGATCTTTTGGGCAACACGATGCCAGCCTCTTGGGGTTTTACCACTGTTTTCCTGTTCACCAATTCCATTCTTGCCAGAGGAAATCAGATAAAACTTGTTATGTTTCGGCAATCGTAAAGTTTGTTGCGCCAAATCAATCAATATGTCTGCCTGTTCCAATGTATAGGACATTTTCTATCTCTAAATATTTCGGTCTTGCTGATTTATTTGAACATAAAAATGCTGTGCTTTGTGTAATTTTGATTTTTAGAACTTATAGGAGGCTGACCCAATGATTTAGGAAAATGGTGTTCTTTTTGAATCTGCTTTATATATACAAAATATATTCTGCAAGAGCTTCGCTTTTTTAACTTGCCACTCGCAGCATAACTGCTCGCCTTGTTGCGGAGCTTTAATCGCCCCTCAGGGCAAAGCGCTGCTTGGCTTACCCCGCCACTCAAGCGTAGCTCTCGTCTTGCGCCGCTAAAAAAGCTTTGCTTTTTTTAACTTGCCACTTGCAGCATAGCTGCTCGTCTTCTTGCGGAGCTTTAATCGCCCCTCAGGGCAAAGCGATGCTTTGCTTATCCTCGCCACTTGAGCGTAGCTCTCGTCTTGCGCAGCTAAAAAGCTTCGCTTTTTTTAACGCTGCTCAGGTTCAGGACGTAGCCATAACCAGATCGCCACAATCAACATGGTAACATCAGTAAATATCTTGACCCAGAACGGCGCATTGGTAAACAGCATTAAAATCCCACTGAACAGCATCATGATACTGGCAATCCACTTGGCCTTGCGTGGTACAGTCCCATTTTCACGCCAGTTACGCAGTGTGGGACCATATTTGGGATGGTTCAGTAACCATGCATCCATTTGCGGCCAGCCTTTTGATGCCGCCCATGCTGCCAGAATCAGGAAAACTGTTGTTGGCATACCAGGTAGAATTGCTCCAATAATTCCCAATGTGATAAAAATCACCACCAAGCTACGCCAGAACAATGTTTTCATTTAGTAATTAACCGACACGTCAATACAACCGTGCTAGTATAAAGTGTTTTTATTGTTGTTTATCAAACTGAACTTATTATTTCTCGATGATGGGTGACTATGCCTGAGAAGATTGATTCACCCAGCTTTTTTGAACCGTGGTTACAGTTTAAGCAGCCTATTGTTCGGCAGTTGGCCTTTTGCATTGCCAGTCCCAATATCCTGACCAAAATACCCGATGATTTAAAAATTGAAAATTATTTTGAACTTCATTCCAATACCGTTTGGCAAGAGCACTATCAAGCTTATGAGGTGCGGTTGCAACAGTTGGATCAGCAACCTCAACCCTTAATTGAATTTATGGCACGCCTGAAAAGTACCCGTTTAGGTTTGCGTTTTGAATATCTGCTCTGGTTCTGGCTACAGGATGATGATTATCACCCCTACCAGTTATTAGGCCACAGCATCCAGAAAATTGCGGGGGCAGTCACCCTGGGTGAGCTTGATTTCCTGTTACTCAACAAACAGACCCAGGAAATCGAGCATTGGGAAGTCGCATTGAAATATTATTTGGGTGAGAACGAACTCAATTTATCTGAATGGTTCGGTCTAAATCGGCAAGATACCCTACAGCGAAAACTACGGCACTTTACCCAACGCCAGTTTCAGTTTTCCGAGACCAGCCAGTACACAATTCAGCGTAAATTTGCAGTCATGAAAGGACAACTGTATTTACCAGAACATCATTACGCATCATCTATTCCAGAATGGATCAACACATCCAGACGTTTAGGTCAATGGGGAACGATAATCCCTGTACTACCCTACTATCGCCTACAACGGCATGAATGGATTTGCCCTGATCAACATCCATCTACACAAACTGCTGAATGGTGGACCAATGGACTTTATCACAATGCAGACACTGAACCCATGTTTTATATGTTTCGTCAATCCGCCCTGTTATTTAGCTCAACCGCAAGTAAATAACATTTTATAACAGATCTACAATCAAACCATCATGTTCATTTTCCATTTATTTTTTTAGACTCTAATGACATCATAATTAAATTCACACGGAGAAGATGATGAAAAAAATTTTAGTTGCTTCTATCATGGCCGCTTTTGTATTAACTGGTTGTAACACCTTTAAGGGTTTTGGGCAGGATGTTTCCAAAGCAGGCGACAAAGTGACCCAAACTGCTGAAAAAACCCAGAATAAACTGTAGTTCCATAGAACAACGCTCACAAAACCTTATCTACAAACTAGATAAGGTTTATTTTTACATACCTTTCTCAGCAATATTCCCCTATTATATCGGTTCAGATTTCACCAGATTTAGCCACATCTCGCATGAACCATTCCGATACACTTGAACTCAGTTTACAACTCCTACGCCAACCCTCAGTCACGCCTATTGATCATGACTGCCAGAACATCATGGCTGAACGATTGGCCAAGGTGGGTTTTAAGATCGAAAACATGCGTTTTGAAGATGTTGATAATTTATGGGCCCGTCGTGGTACAGAAAGCCCTGTGTTCTGTTTTGCGGGGCATACTGATGTTGTTCCGACTGGACAATTGGATGCATGGAATTCAGACCCGTTTTTGCCTAGCATCCGTGATGGTAAATTATATGGCCGTGGTTCTGCCGACATGAAGACCGCCCTGGCCGCAATGGTGGTCGCCTCGGAGCGTTTTGTCACCAAGCATCCTAACCATAAGGGTTCGATTGCCTTTTTGATTACTTCCGATGAGGAAGGTCCATCCATCAATGGCACGGTTAAAGTTGTTGAAACCCTGGAAGAACGTAATGAGAAAATGACATGGTGTCTGGTTGGCGAGCCTTCAAGTACCCATCAACTTGGTGATATTGTCAAAAATGGCCGCCGTGGCTCTTTAAATGGGGTATTGACCGTACAAGGCAAGCAAGGCCATGTCGCCTACCCTCATCTTGCACAGAATCCAATTCATTTGGCAACCAAAGCACTGGATGAACTGTGTGCAACCACATGGGACAATGGTAACGAATATTTCCCCGCAACCTCATTCCAGATTTCAAATATCCATGCGGGAACAGGTGCAACCAATGTCATTCCAGGCACACTGGAGGTGACCTTTAATTTCCGTTACTCCACTGAAGTAACGGCCGAAATTCTCAAACAACGCGTCATTGAAACACTGGATAAACATCAACTGAATTACAGCATTGACTGGACATTGTCAGGTTTACCATTCCTCACCCCAGTGGGCGAATTGGTGAATGCGGCAAGAACAGCGATTAAAAATGTGACAGGCGTTGAAACTGAACTTTCAACCAGTGGTGGTACCTCTGATGGACGCTTCATTGCACCTACAGGCGCCCAGGTTCTGGAACTTGGGGTGTTAAATGCCACCATCCACCAAATCAATGAGCATGTCAATGTTGATGATCTGGAGCCTCTGGCTGAAATTTATGAACAAATTCTGGAAGAGCTTTTGACTTAATAAATTTTATAGTCATAAAAAAAGGAACTCTGATGAGTTCCTTTTTTATTAGAGACCAAGCTGGGTCTGGATATTTTGCAAATGGGGAACAAAAAATTGCTTTTCGCCCATCTTCACATACTTAAAGACCTTATTGTCATCCACGTCTCGCTCTTCATCTACAATTTCCGAAATACGTACACGGATGGATTCAGGCATTTCATTACAGACCAAGGCAAACCGCTCGGAGACATCATCACCCTCAATAACCAAGGCCACGCCCTGCTTCTCGTTCGGGTCATTCACCGCATAAACGGGAAGCTTTAGGTCATGCCATTCGATGTGGTCAACGTTGGTTTGGGTATCCATTGCTGACAACACGATATTTTGTGGCAACAGCATGGGAACCTTTTGATGGCACTGAATAATATAGGCATCAATGAATCCTGTTGATACCGTAATTAAGTGTTGTAACTCTTGCTGATCAATTTGCCCCAATGCCGAGTTTTCGCCTTTTTTAACCATTATTCATTACCCCTTAGCGCACTGTAAGTAAACTTTCAATATTTTCCAGAAGCGTTTCTTCCTGGAATGGTTTACCCATATATTGATTTACCCCCAGTGACAATGCACGTTCACGGTGCTTCTCGCCTGTACGTGATGTAATCATGATGATTGGCAAGTCGCGATGTATTTCATGGTGTCGAACAAGGTTGGTCACTTCGAAACCATCCATTCGTGGCATCTCAATATCAAGCAGCATCAAGTCTGGCTTGACTGTATCAAGCTGCTCAATTGCATCGACACCATCTTTGGCTGTCACCACATCATAGCCTTGACGTTCCAACAGACGTGACGTCACCTTACGTACAGTCACCGAGTCATCCACAATCATGATCAGGCGGCGCTCATCATAACGCTGTTTGGTATAGGTCTCATCCGCCTGCTTGCTACGTGCTGTTGACTGTGCCTGACGGGCAATATTCTGGCCATCCAGAATCAGACAGACCTGACCATCACCAAGGATGGTGGCGCCCGCGATCACACCAATACTTGAGAATTGCTGGCCAATTGGTTTTACCACGATCTGGCCACGTGAACCAATTAACTGGTCTACCAATAATGCGGTAGTCTGTCCTTGTGCACCCTTAATCAGGAGCACAGGTAAAGAGTGAACCACACCGTTTAAACGCGGGATTGGCTGCCCTGCAACAAACTCCGACAGGTAGCGCAGGCGATAACGTTCCTGATCAATCTTGAAGTAGTCTTCCTGACTGTCAAAGTATTGTTCCAATGCCATTGGCGAGATACGCACAATACGGTCAATCTGTGCAAGTGGGAATGCGAATTGCTGGTCACCTGCTTTCACCATCAAGGCGTCACTTACCGCCACGGTTGTTGGTACGCGGATGGTAAATGTGGTTCCCTTACCCAGAACGGAGCTGACACTCACGTGACCACCCAAGGCCTTGATATCGCTCTGTACAACGTCCAGACCGACACCACGGCCAGAGATCTGGGTCACCTGTGCAGCGGTACTGAAACCAGGATGGAAGATAAACTGTAAAACTTCTTCCTGATCAAGTTTTTGATCCGTGGTCATCAAACCTGTCTGAATCGCCTTGTCCTTGATTCGGTTGACATCAATCCCTTTACCATCATCACTGAATGTGACCACGATATCGGTACCCTGACGGCCAATGTCCAGAACAATATGCCCTGTTTCTGGTTTTTTAGCCTGTAAACGCTGCTCACGGTCTTCAATACCGTGGTCAATCGCGTTACGCAGCATGTGTTCAAATGGTGCAACCAGCCTTTCAAGAATACTGCGGTCCAATTCACCTTCGGTATTGTTGACCACCAATTCGGTTGGACGGTTCAGGCTGGAAGCCGTTTGGCGAACAATACGTTGTAAACGTGGTAACAAGCGTGAGAATGGCACCAGACGGGTACGCATCAGGCTTTCCTGAATTTCTGCCTGAATACGCGACTGCTGCAACAGTAGACCTTCAGTATCACGAATCTTCTCAGAAAGTGTGGTTTTAAAGTCAACCAAGTCCGAAGCGGATTCTGCAAGCGATTTTGACAACTGGTTCAACGATGAGTACTGGTCCATCTCCAATGGGTCAAAATCGGCATAACGGGAATTTTCTCCGCCATGTCGTGCAATGATCTGACTTTCCAGCTCACCTTCCATTCGGCGTAGCTGATCAGCCAGACGTTTGATTGCAAGTTCCATTTCCGTCAACGTACCACCCAGCTGGCCCAGGTCCATTTCGATACGTGAACGGTTGATCGCATTTTCCCCTGACAAGTCAATCATCTTCTCGATAACGTCAGCAGAAACACGAATCATTTCATTGTTCTGTTCAATGCGCTCTGTGGTTTCCCACTCACCCAACATTGATGGTGGTTCAGTACCATCACCCTGAACAAACTCCATAGTATATTCAGGCGTGAAGATGTCTGTTGCAGAGAATTTTTGAGGAAGCTGCGCCGCAACATCCACAAATTCCATCTTCTCTAGACTTTGTTTTAAACCATCAAAGTTGGCATATTGACGCTTAAAGATCGCATCATTGAGCCATGCCAGCGCAGTATTAAGCAGATTGTCATAAACGTTTGAGCTGAAATGATGCACACCAAACTGTTCAAAGGCGTTTTCCAGATGGTAGGCAATGATTGCTATCGCATCCAATTCCGCCATGCGTGCGCCACCTTTCAAGCTGTGGGCATTACGCTGGAGCTGTAACAGCAAACTACGGTTACCGCGCTGTTCAAACCACTGTTTCAATAAACCCTGAGCCTGTTCAAGCAACTCTTCAGCTTCCTCAAGGAATGTCTGTTCCACCAGCGAACGAATATCTTCTTCAAGAGACTGACCAGCATTTTCCACAGTTTGAAGAGAGGAGGTATCTTCAACCTGTTCTTCTATATCATTGCCACTCAGCTCATCTGCCGCAAGACTTGGTTCTTCAGAAACTTCTTCTTCAACAAGTTGCAACACTTCCAGTCCACTGCTCTCATCTTGATCAGAAAGTGCGGTGATTTCAGTTGCAGGCTCGCTTACAACCAGATCAGCCGAGTGATCCGCTTGTTGAAGTAGCTGTACCACATGCGTTGATGGATAATCGATTTGCTGGTCGCGAATGGTTTGAATACGATCCGCAATATCATCCTGTACCAGACGAATCAAGGCAATCAGCTG